>NZ_JBFRSN010000373.1:0-19697 GCF_041473595.1 Vibrio sp. 10N.222.46.A1 | reverse complement strand
GTCTGTGATGTTGGTGGTTAGCGTGTTCAGCTATGCCGAGAGCTTGCCAAATCAATTGGAAAATATTGATTTTAGGGTCAACAAGGAGAAAGACGCCGTCATCATTATCGAATTGGCAACCAGCACTGCTGTGGTGGATGTTCAACGTGCTCAGGAAGGTTTAAGTATCGAGTTACTCAATACTCAGGTGAATGACGATAAGCTTTACCTCCTGGATGTGAAGGACTTCGCGACCTCAGTTGAAGGTATTGAGGTGTATAAGGAAACGCCCAGTACGCGATTGTTGGCAACGATCGCTGGTGACTATCAATATGAATACAACTTAAAAGGTCGCTTTATTGAGGTAATGATCAGTAGGCCTACTATTGATGAAGTGACAATAGAGAAAAATGTTTTAGAAAAAGAAGGCAAGGTGATATCGATTAACTTCCAAGATATCCCTGTACGTAATGTTTTGCAGCTTATTGCTGATTACAACGATTTCAATCTCGTTGTTTCTGATTCAGTCACGGGTAATCTGACTTTACGTTTAGATGGTGTGCCTTGGCAGCAAGTTCTCGACATTATCTTGCAAGTTAAGGGGTTGGATAAGCGTGTTGATGGCAACGTTATCTTGGTGGCACCTAAAGCTGAGCTCGACCTTAGAGAGCAACAAGCGCTAGAGAAATCTCGTTTGGAAGAAGAGCTAGGTGAACTCAAGTCGGAAATCATCAAGATTAACTTTGCCAAAGCCACCGACATTGCCGACATGATTGGTGGGGAAGGGACGGTAAGCATGTTGTCCGAGCGAGGCTCGATTACCATTGATGAGCGAACTAACTCCCTGTTGATCCGTGAATTGGAAGAAAACATTGCGGTGATACGAGGTATTATTGAATCGCTAGACATTCCCGTGAAGCAAGTTCAGATAGAAGCACGTATTGTCACTGTTACTGAGGGTAATCTTGATGAACTAGGAGTGCGTTGGGGCGTTTCCTCGACCAACGGAAGCTTCAAAGTTGGCGGCTCGATAGAGGGCAACCATCCATCGCAAATTACACCGTATGACGATAATGGTGGGAATAGTGCGATTGACGATTTCCTCAACGTTAATTTAGGAGCAACTTCCCCGAGCGCGTCGAGTATTGCGTTTCAGGTAGCCAAGCTGGGTTCTGATACCTTGCTTGATCTTGAATTGTCAGCACTGCAACAAGAGTCGAAAGCAGAGATTATTTCTAGCCCACGCTTAATTACCACCAATAAAAAACCCGCTTATATTGAGCAAGGTACTGAAATCCCTTATTTAGAGTCTTCTTCAAGTGGTGCTACTTCAGTCGCATTTAAGAAAGCGGTATTGAGTCTCAAGGTGACTCCGCAGATCACACCCGACAATCGTTTGGTATTGGATTTGAGCGTGACTCAAGATAGGCCGGGGCAAGTGGTGAAAACCGGCACCGGTGAAGCTGTCGCTATTGATACGCAAAGAATTGGAACGCAAGTACTTGTTAATAATGGTGAAACGGTCGTGTTAGGTGGTATTTTTCAACACAGTGTGAGCAGCCAAGTTGATAAAGTTCCACTGTTAGGAGACCTTCCTGTTCTTGGCGCATTGTTCCGTCGTAGCTATGAAAATGTAGGCAAAAGTGAACTACTTATTTTTGTTACACCTAAAGTTGTGATTCAGTAATGAGCAATTAGATTAAAAATAAAGTTGCATTAGTGGCACCTAACCTTGATAATTTCGGGTCTTATCACGAATTATCTGTGAGGAATCGGTGCCACGGGCCTTTTAATTTCAGTACTTGTACTGACCTACCTTGTGGCGATGTCATTGAATTAACGTTGTAAATTACTGCTAAAAACATGGCTGAGAAACGCAATATTTTTCTTGTTGGCCCAATGGGCGCCGGCAAAAGTACAATTGGTAGACACCTAGCTTCCCAACTTCATATGGAGTTTCTAGACTCTGACACTGTGATCGAAGAGCGCACTGGCGCAGACATCGCATGGGTTTTTGATGTTGAGGGCGAAGATGGTTTCCGTAAGCGCGAAGAATCTGTAATCAACGATCTGACAGAAGAACAAGGTATTGTTCTTGCGACAGGTGGTGGTTCAGTGCTGAGCAAAGAAAACCGTAACCGTCTATCTGCACGAGGCATTGTTGTATACCTAGAGACAACAATTGAAAAGCAACTTGCTCGCACTAACCGCGACAAGAAACGCCCTCTACTTCAAACAGACAACCCGCGTGATGTGCTAGAAGATCTAGCTGTATCTCGCAACGCACTATACGAAGAAGTGGCGGACTACACAGTTCGTACTGACGACCAAAGTGCAAAAGTGGTAGCCAACCAGATCGTAAAAATGCTAGAAGAACGTTAAGTTCATTTTTCGGAGAGCAAACCCATGGAACGGATTACGGTCAATCTAGCTGAGCGTAGCTACCCTATCTCTATTGGCGCCGGGTTATTTGAAGACCCGGCGTACCTTTCTTTTTTATCAGGTAAGCAGAAAGTTGTTGTTATCAGTAATGTGACAGTAGCGCCTCTTTATGCTGATAAAATTTTATCGCTATTGGATCAAGTCGGCTGTCAGACATCTCTTTTAGAGTTGCCAGACGGTGAGCAATACAAAACACTTGAAACGTTCAACTCAGTGATGAGCTACATGCTTGAAGGAAATTACAGCCGCGATGTGGTGGTGATTGCTTTGGGTGGTGGTGTTATCGGTGATTTGGTCGGTTTTGCTGCCTCTTGCTACCAGCGCGGTATTGATTTCATTCAAATCCCGACGACCCTTCTTTCTCAAGTGGACTCCTCTGTGGGTGGTAAAACTGCAGTGAACCATCCCCTTGGCAAGAATATGATCGGCGCTTTTTACCAACCAAAATCTGTCATCATCGATACTAACTGCCTATCAACGCTTCCAGAGCGTGAGTTTGCAGCGGGCATGGCTGAGGTGATCAAATACGGCATCATTTACGATGAAGCCTTTTTTGGCTGGTTGGAACAGAATCTAGAGAAACTGTATCAACTTGATGAAGACGCACTGATTACCGCGATTGCTCGTTGTTGTGCAATTAAGGCTGAAGTGGTTGCTATCGATGAAAAAGAGTCAGGAATCAGAGCGTTATTGAACCTAGGTCATACATTTGGTCATGCGATTGAAGCAGAACTAGGCTATGGTAATTGGCTACATGGTGAAGCTGTGTCGTCAGGCACTGTAATGGCAGCAAAAACCGCCCAATTACAGGGACTGATTTCTCAGCAGCAACTTGAGCGAATTATTTCTATACTCAAGAATGCGAAACTACCAATCCATACGCCAGAAAGCATGTCTTTTGAAGACTTTATGAAGCACATGATGCGCGATAAAAAAGTGCTGTCTGGTCAGTTGCGTCTGGTATTACCAACAAGTATTGGTACTGCTGAAGTGGTTGCTGATGTACCTCAAGACATCATTAAACAAGCGATTGATTTCTGCCGTACTCTTTAAATTCGGTTGTGAGGTTGCCTAGCTAAACTCTAGGCAACTCAAGCGCTTTACAGATCGAACTTATCAGTAGGGATCCCCAATGAGTTTGGCTCATGATTTAAGAGTATTGGAGTTAGAGTCTCAAGTTGAGTTGCTAGAGCGTTTACAGCTTTTAACTAACTTTGGTTCAAACTTTGTAAATGTTGCTGGTAAAACGGGTTCTGGCCGATCTTGGTTAGCTCAGCGTTATCTTGAAGCATGGTCGACAGAAAAAAATCAGTGTTTACTGCTTTGTCACCCAAGCCAAGACGATCAACAGCGCCGCGCACTTATTCTTAGTCAGATTGTTTCTGACCCACTCTTTAATCAACATGATTCTTTATCTGATAGCCTTGCTAGGTTGCTGGATGGAGATACGTGTAATGTGCTTATTGTCATTGATGACGCCCACCGACTGTCTGAGCTACTGGTATCAGAATTATGGATGTTGGTACTTGAATCTCAATCAAACCCTCAATGGACGATTAATATCGTTCTGTTCTCGCAAACTGGTCACCTAGACACGCTATTAACACGACTTAGTTACGGTCAGCCGCACAAACCTATCGCCCTTGAGATCGATGATCTTTCGCAACCAGAAGCTGAACATTTCTTTGAGTCACTGGTGATTCGATATGTCGATGATGAGTCAGAATCTCGGGTGCGAAATGCATTTAAAAAAGCGCAACCTTTGCCCGGTGAGCTAATAGCCTTAGGAGAATTGAAAGTGGAAAAAAGGATTATTATTCGCTCAATCATTGGTTCACCTATCAATATTGCGATTGTGGTGGCGTTGTTGTTGCTTGTTATCGGCGGCGGTTACTGGTGGATGTTTAATCAACCAACGCCTGACGATAAAGCGCAATCTATTATCGCCCCTATTGAGCAGACAGTTATTCCAACGTTGGAAGTGGAAAATGTAACTGAGCAAGCCACAATCGACGGAACTGTCGATTCTGAAGCCGAAGTTGATATGAGTTATCAAGGTGCTGACGATGACAGCTCTTCTCTGCCGCCGGTCGTGGTTGAAGAGACAGCCAGTGTTGGTCAGGTAGAACAAGACCAGCAACGTGTGGTGATCACCTCTGATGTGGTCGATGCTTTGCTTGATGATAAACCTGAGAGTGTTGATACCAGTGCAATTGAAGCTGTAGTTGAAGAAAAGACAGATGCAGTCGTTATCCCGCAGCCTGATGTTGTGGAACGTGAGTCATTGCCGGCAACGAATGAAGGTTCAGAGCTAACACAATCAGCACCTCCGATAAAAAAAATCACATTTTCATTTGCACGCGAAGAGCTACAAGCTATCTCGCCGCGCGCTTATACCCTGCAGTTGAGTGCGATGACATCATTGGAAGATGTACAATCTTTCATTGAAGAGTATGAGCTTGAGAACAAGGTTCGTATTTACCCAACACTTCGTAACGACACCAAGTGGTTTATTATCACTTATCAAGATTACCCAACGATTCAAGTGGCGCGAGATGCGGCAAGTGCGTTATCAAAACCACTTCAACAGTTGGAACCTTGGGCAAAATCGATGAATCAAGTGCATCGAGAGATAGAACGTGCGAAATAACCCTGAGCTTAGCCTCAAAATATGTTACATTCCGCAGCCTTATTTTTGAGTTGATAGATAGAGCAGTAAATGAAAAAGCAGCGTGCCTTTCTAAAATGGGCTGGTGGTAAATATGGCCTAGTTGAAGACATCCAACGTCACCTGCCACCTGCTCGTAAATTGGTAGAACCGTTTGTCGGTGCCGGATCAGTATTTCTGAATACTGATTTTGAACAGTACCTACTTGCAGATATTAATCCTGATCTTATCAACCTATACAATCTACTTAAAACCGATCCTGAAACCTATATCACTGAAGCGAAGCGTTGGTTCTGTCCGGAGAATAACCGTAGAGAAGTGTTCTTAGATGTTCGCGCTGAGTTCAATGGTACAGATAACGTTATGTATCGCTCGTTAGCTTTCTTGTACATGAACCGATTTGGCTTCAATGGCTTGTGTCGTTACAACAAGAAGGGCGGTTTTAACGTTCCGTTTGGTTCTTATAAAAAACCTTATTTCCCTGAAGCCGAGCTAGAGTTTTTTGCTGAGAAAGCGAAAAAAGCCACCTTCGTCTGTGAGGGATACCATGAAACCTTTAGCCGCGCGCGCAAAGGTTGCGTGGTTTACTGTGATCCTCCATACGCACCGCTGTCGAACACGGCTAACTTTACCTCTTACGCAGGTAATGGTTTTAGCTTAGATGACCAAGCTGCACTGGCGGATGTCGCTGAAAAAGCGGCGATGGAACGCGATATTCCTGTCTTGATTTCAAACCATGACACCACCTTAACGCGCCGTTTATACCATGGTGCGGAACTGAACGTGGTCAAGGTGAAACGCACCATTAGCCGGAATGGCGCAGGGCGCAATAAAGTTGATGAGTTACTGGCGCTTTTCCATAAAGAGAAAAACCAGCAACACGCTTCAACAGAATTGCCGTCGTCAGCATAATCCTCGAACTCATTAAATTGAGTGACCCACGGGTACTTTCTTAAACTAATCTTTCGAACTGCTAGGATCTGCTTAGGTGCTTAGGTAGAATTGCACACCAAATAGTCTTGGGATTGAGTCTTGTACTTGTGTATGAGAGGTCACAAGGCGGTGATATTCGCAATTTACTCACTCTTAAGAGGTTTGGTATGAAAGATTTTCTAATCGCTCCATCGATTTTGTCTGCAGATTTTGCTCGTCTTGGTGAAGACGTCGAAAAAGTACTCGCAGCCGGTGCCGACGTTGTGCACTTCGATGTGATGGATAACCACTACGTACCTAACCTGACTTTTGGTGCACCGATCTGTAAAGCATTGCGCGACTACGGCATCACAGCTCCTATCGATGTTCATCTAATGGTTAAGCCAGTAGACAGCATCGTACCTGAGTTTGCCAAAGCTGGCGCATCAATGATTACCTTCCACGTTGAAGCGTCTGAGCACGTTGATCGCACTCTACAGTTAATCAAAGAACACGGCTGTAAAGCGGGTGTCGTACTTAACCCAGCAACGCCACTTTCTTGCCTTGATTACATCCTAGACAAAGTCGACATGATTCTACTGATGTCAGTGAACCCTGGCTTTGGCGGTCAATCTTTCATTCCTCATACTCTTGATAAGCTGCGCGCTGTTCGTAAACTTATTGACGAATCTGGCCGTGATATCCGCCTTGAGATTGATGGCGGCGTGAAGGTTGATAACATCCGTGAAATTGCAGAAGCGGGTGCAGATATGTTCGTTGCGGGTTCCGCTATCTTCAATCAACCAGATTACAAAGAAGTGATTGATGAGATGCGTTCAGAGCTTGCAAAAGTAAACGCATAATCGTAAAACTACAGATAGATTGAATATTAAGGGGCTCATTGGCCCCTTTTTTACGTCTTGGAGCTCAACTCATAAGACGAACATAATAAATAGGAAAGTAAGATGTCATTAAGCTCAATAAAACTGATTGCCTTTGATTTGGATGGAACCTTGTTAGATAGCGTGCCTGATTTGGCTGTTGCCGCTGATCAGGCTTGTCAGGAACTGGGTTTTTCTTCTGTAAGCGAAGAGCAAGTTCGCGACTACGTGGGTAATGGTGCTGACGTTCTTATCGGGCGCTCACTGAGCCGCAACTTGACGGTTGATCCAAACCTAGAGCCTGAACTGCTAAAGAAAGCGCGTATCTTGTTTGATGATTTTTACGAGCAGAGTGGCCATAAGCTGAGCCACCTTTACCCATCAGTAAAAGAAACGTTAGCTGAGTTGGATAAAGCGGGCTTCACCATGGCGCTTGTAACAAACAAGCCATCGAAATTTGTACCAGCCGTTCTGGCGCAACACGATATTGATAAGTACTTTGTTGATGTGTTGGGTGGCGACTCTTTCCCAGAGAAAAAGCCGAATCCAGTGGCGTTGAACTGGTTGCTAGAAAAGCACAATGTAAAAGCTGAAGAGATGCTGATGGTTGGCGATTCAAGCAATGACATCAAAGCGGCTAAGAATGCTGGCTGTCACTCGTTTGGTCTGACATACGGCTACAACCACGGTGAGTCGATTTCAGTATCAAACCCTGACTATGTCGCAGACAATATTGCGCAATTACTAGATGTCGTTCTAGTTTCAGCATAAAGCGGATAAAAGTTAGCTAACCTACTAGCAAAATACTTATCAATGAGTACACTGGATGAGCCGTGCAGAAGAGCTGTACGGCTTTCTATTTTAAAGTTAAGAAGCTAAGTTTTTCAGATACTAGGTTAAGAAACTAAGTTAACGAGCTTAGCTAACAAGCAAAGGAATTAAAACCATGAGCAAGCCCATCGTATTGAGTGGTGTTCAACCATCTGGTGAACTAAGTATCGGTAACTACTTGGGTGCTCTACGTCAATGGCAACAGATGCAAGATGATTACGATTGCCAATACTGTGTTGTAGACCTTCATGCAATTACGGTTCGCCAAGATCCGAAAGCACTGCACGAAGCGACTCTAGACGCATTAGCAATCTGTCTTGCTGTCGGTGTTGATCCAAAGAAGAGCACGCTATTTGTTCAGTCACACGTACCAGAGCATGCTCAACTTGGTTGGCTTCTTAACTGTTACACGCAAATGGGTGAACTGAGCCGTATGACTCAGTTTAAAGATAAGTCTGCACGTCACTCAAACGACGTAAACGTAGGCCTATACGACTACCCAGTGTTGATGGCTGCAGACATCCTGCTTTACGGTGCTCACCAAGTGCCAGTAGGTAGCGACCAGAAACAACACTTAGAGCTAGCGCGTGATATCGCAACTCGCTTTAACAACATTTACGGTCCTGAAACGCCAATCTTCCAAGTACCAGAACCTTACATTCCAACAGTGAATGCACGTGTAATGAGCCTGCAAGATGCGACGAAGAAGATGTCTAAGTCGGATGACAACCGTAAGAACGTGATTACTCTGCTAGAAGAGCCTAAGTCGATCATCAAGAAGATCAACAAAGCGCAAACCGATGCAGAAACGCCACCACGTATTGCTCACGATTGGGAAAACAAAGCAGGTATCTCTAACCTAATGGGTCTTTACTCTGCGGCGACGGGTAAAACGTTTGAAGAGATCGAAGCGCAGTACCAAGGCGTTGAAATGTACGGTCCATTTAAGAAAGATGTAGGCGCAGCATTGGCTGAGATGCTTGAGCCGATTCAATCTGAATACCACCGTATCCGTGCTGACCGTGCTTACATGGACGCAGTAATGAAAGCGGGTGCCGAAAAAGCCTCTGAGCGTGCTGCAGTAACACTGAAAAAAGCATACGAAGCGGTAGGTTTTGTTACTCGCCCATAGGGTTTACTAAAACGACTCGTTTAGAAATTCAAGCCCAAAGTGACTTTGTTTACTTTGGGCTTTTTATTGCCCGCTCCATTTACCTTCCCAGTAAATCTCTTGTTTGAATTGATAATTTAAGCATTATCTAGCTAACACATTCATCATGCTAATGCTGTGCAGGTGATCTTATTTGGTATCCTCAAGCTTTATAAAGTCACTCTCGTTTCTATATATGTTGGAAATATATAACGTGCCAAACAATTGATGATTCCAAAGTGATAAGTTCCTCATTTTCTTGCCAACTGACTTATTCCTTTCATAAATAAACCTGATAGTTACCACAAAATACATGACTGTCCATAGATGGCAGTGACTATAAATCAATGAACTCAGGTGAAACGGATGGCTCTTTTACACAAACCTTCATTGCTAGCAGTGGCAATTGGTAGCTTGTTAACCACAAGCGCACACGCTGATTTGTTTATTTCACAATATGTGGAAGGCGGCAGCTACAACAAAGCGGTTGAGATCGCCAATAACGGCGATAGCAGCATTAACTTAGATGGTTACTCACTGGCGAAGTCTGCCAATGGCAATGGATCATGGGGCGCCACTTTACCTTTAGATGGCCACGTTTTAGCGCCCGGTGAAGTACTCGTGGTCGCACATTCTAGTGCGAGTGATGAGATTAAAGCTCAAGCTGACATCATTAATGCCTCTATCGCCAATCATAACGGTGACGACCCGCTGGCTATTTTGAATTCAGATGGTTCGGTACATGATGTTGTTGGTTTGATGGGCGATGTGGACTGGGGCAAAGATGTTACTTTGGTTCGTGCGACACAAACACCTTCTGCGACGTTTGATGCTTCACAATGGGTATCGCTACCAAAAGACAGTATTGAAGGCCTAGGTTCACTAGACAGTGTTGAACTGCCAGAAGCGTTTACTTGTACACAAGATGGCTCTGACCCAGTATTCACCACCATTCAAGAAATCCAAGGTGAGGGCGCTACATCGCCATTCATCGATGGCTATCCATACATCACTGACGATGAATACTTCGTCAAAGGTGTGGTAAGTGCAGTCACTACTGGCCTAACCAAAGGCTTCTATCTGCAAGCACTTGAGGATGACTTCAATTCAAGTACCTCTGAAGGTCTATTTATTCACACTAACCAGTCAAGCTCAGATTTAACTGCGGGCGATGTGGTGTGTGTGAAAGGTAAGGTTCAAGAATACTACAGCCACACTCAGCTTAAAGTTGAAAACAACCAATGGCTAAAGCAGGGCGAACAACAAGCACCACAAGCGACAGCGATTGAAGTGTTAGACAGTGACGAGAACTTCGCTGCAACGCTTGAACGCTACGAAGGCATGTTGGTGAAAACAACCGAAGCACTTGATATGCGTGTGACGCGTACCTTTGGTTATGACTACGCAGGTCGTCGTAACAACATGGTACTGGCGCATGAGCGTATTAACATGCAGCCAAATCAGCTTTTCGCCGCGGGTTCTGACGAAGCGAAGCAGCAAACTGAAGACAACGCAGACCGTCGTCTTTTCGTTGAAACCGATCAAAAAGCGGCTGATGGACAAGTCCCTTTTTATCCAGATTTTGGCCGCACTGATATCGACCAAGACGGTTCAACAGAAGATTACATCCGCATTGATGACACCATTGTTGGCCTAGAAGGCGTGCTGACCTACAGCTACGGTGAGTATCGTTTAATTACGACCAACCAGATCTCGGCTGAAAACTTCTTACGTAACGATCCGCGTACCGACAAACCAGATATGGATGAAGGTGATTTACGTATCGCGACCTTCAACGTATTGAACTACTTTAACTCTCCATTTGGTGGCGACGCGAATCAGCACGGCAACAACCGTGGCGCGAACACCATCACTGAGTTTGAGATGCAGCAAGAGAAGATTGTGAACGCGATTCTTCGCTTAGATGCAGACATCATTGGTTTGATGGAAATTGAGAACAACGGCTTTGGTGAAGGCTCTGCTATTCAGCAACTTGTAAACCAACTGAATGATCGCATTGAGCGTAAGAAAGACCGTTATACCTTTGTGGCTGTCGACTCGAACGAAGATGGCGTAACCGACGAGATGGACTCGATTGGTACTGACGTTATCACAACGGGTGTTATCTACCGCAAGAAGGTAGTGAAGCTTAAAGACAGCCGTGTTATCGCGATGCCAAGCCAACAAGCACCAGAAGTGTTAGACGATTCAGGCAAGGTGATTGAAGACGGTAAGAACTATCAACGTGACTCATTGGCGCCAACTTTTAAAGTGAAAGGCACCAAAGAGAAACTGACCGTTGCGATTAATCACTTTAAATCGAAAGGTTCTAAGTGTTGGGAAGATGCAGCCCCTGTCGAACAGGGCGGCCAAGGTGGTGTTGACGCCGATAAGCAAGGCTCATGTGAGAACTTCCGTGTGGCTGCTGCGGTTGCACTGGGTGAAGCGCTAGATGGCATCAAAGGCCATAAAGTGATTCTGGGTGATATGAACTCGTACGGCATGGAAGACCCAATGCTGGTACTGACGGATTACTCTGAAGAGAAATACGGTAAGCAAATCAAAGCGGCGCGTAACACCTACATTGACGGTGTCGAGCAGTTTGGCGATAACGGTGCGGTGATTACTAAGAACTACGGCTACATTAATGCTGTGGCTCAAAAGCACCCAGACAGCTGGAGCTACTCATACAATGATGAGGTTGGCGCTTTGGATCACCTGTTGATCAGCGACAGCCTGAAAGACATGGTGGTGGATGCGACTGACTGGCACATCAACGGCGGTGAATCGAAGTTGCTTGATTACAACGAAGAGTTCAAAGGTGATCTGCCGAAGTACCAAGATCACTTCCGTTCATCGGATCATGATCCGGCAGTTCTTGAGCTTAAAGTCGGTGGTTCATTCGGCTTAGGTGCATTGATGTCATTGTTTGGCTTAGCAATGTGGCGTCGTCGCAAGTAGTGACATCGTTAACTGCGCAAGCCAGTTGATACAGGTAACTGAAAGTTATCTGTAAACAATTAAGGTCAACTTAGGTTGGCCTTAATTATTGGCGAAATGCAGTTTCCACTTGCCTTTCGCCATGGGTATTGCACAATACCGCCCCTATATCTCCCAATCATTTAGTATTTAGCAAACGATTTCGACCCATGTTACTTATCATCGATAACTACGACTCTTTTACCTATAACTTGTATCAGTATTTCTGTGAGTTAGGGGTCACTGTGAAAGTTGTTCGCAACGATGAGATTGATATCGCAGGTATCGAAGCGCTGAATCCTAGCCATCTTGTTATCTCGCCGGGCCCGTGTACGCCCGATGATGCGGGAATCTCTCTGCAAGTCATTGAACACTTCGTGGGTAAGTTGCCTATCTTAGGTGTGTGCCTTGGTCATCAAGCCATTGCTCAAGTCTTTGGTGGTGAAGTCGTGCGAGCCAGACAAGTGATGCACGGTAAAACCTCTCCCATCCGCCACAATGGCAAGAGTGTTTTTCAGGGGTTGAATAACCCTCTAACCGTGACACGTTACCATTCTCTAGTGGTGAAAAATGGCACGCTGCCTGACTGCTTTGAATTGACCTCTTGGACGGAATTTGAAGATGGCAGCATGGATGAGATCATGGGTTATCAACACAAAACCTTGCCGATTGATGCCGTACAATTTCACCCTGAGTCGATTAAAACAGAGCAGGGACACCAACTTCTCGCTAACTTCTTAGCGCGTTGAGTGTTTAAATTTGCCCCTTTCTCCGCCTAAATAAGCCAGTTAAACCTGTCAGCCAATTTGTTAAGCGTTTAAATTCGGGCTCTACGAGTCTCTTACTCCTCTGACGCCGATCACTTTTTATAACATTTCTCTCTCGCTTCGCTAAGTTTTTAGCCTATGCAAAATTATTCGCGTTATTTCCTCTCGAACCCTATATACCGCTGTGCCAGTAAGGCTTTGCTATTACTAGTCATACGTTTAGGTAAAAAAAGCTTCATAAAACAGATTAATTGATGCATAAATAGTCATAGGTAGTGACGTTTAGCTGGTTGTGAGGGATGGCTAAAGAATAATCTACTATTGAAAAGGTTAATTAAATGTAAATATAATGCTGCAGCGGGATTATGGCGAGACAAAATATCTTTGTCTCACTTATGAACCATTACGCTTATTTGCGAAGCTTGCGGTATCGAGAAGGAATGTACGATGACAGTGGAAAATAAAGTAGAACGTAGTCTGTTTAATGAGGTGATGGTGCCTTGTTATAACCCAATGGAAATGATCCCAGTAAAAGGGGAAGGCGCACGCGTTTGGGACCAACAAGGCCGAGAGTATATCGACTTTGCTGGTGGTATCGCTGTGAGCTGTTTGGGTCACTGTCACCCGGCAATGGTTAACGCAGTTACTGAGCAAGCAAACAAGATTTGGCACCTAAGTAACGTGATGACCAACGAACCTGCGCTGCGTCTAGCGAAAAAGCTAACCGACGTATGTTTTGCAGAAAAAGTATTCTTTGCCAACTCTGGCGCAGAAGCGAATGAAGCAGCATTGAAGCTAGCTCGTCGTTGGGCAGCGGATGTTCACGGTCCTGAGAAATCTGAAATTATTGCATTCAAACAAGGTTTCCACGGTCGTACTTTCTTTACCGTAACGGTGGGTGGTCAAGAGGCTTACTCTGATGGCTTCGGTCCTAAACCGGGCGATGTAACTCACCTGCCTTACAACGATATTGCAGCGCTAGAAGCGCACATCTCTGATCGTACTTGTGCAATCATGATGGAACCTCTGCAAGGCGAGGGCGGTATCATCTCTCCAACATCTGAGTTCGTGAACACGGTTCGTGAACTGTGTGACAAACACAATGCGCTGCTTATCTTTGATGAAGTGCAAACAGGTAATGGCCGTACAGGTAACTTTTACGCTTACCAAGGCCTAGGTGTGACACCTGATATCCTAAGCACAGCGAAATCACTAGGTGGTGGTTTCCCAATTGGCGCAATGCTAACAACGTCTGAACTTGCGACACACCTAAAAGTGGGTACGCACGGTTCTACTTACGGTGGTAACCCACTGGCGTGTGCTGTTGCTGAAGCCGTTGTTGACGTAGTAAGCCAACCTGAAACGTTGGCTGGCGTGAAAGAACGCGAAGCACTATTCCGTGATGGTTTAGCTAAGATTAACGACAAATACCAAATATTCAGTGAAGTTCGCGGTAAAGGCCTATTGCTAGGCGCTGCGCTTAATGAAGCATGGCAAGGTCGTGCTCGTGATGTACTAGTAGCAGCAGGCGAACAAGGCTTGATGGTACTGGTTGCGGGTGCAAACGTAGTTCGTTTTACTCCATCACTGGTTATCACAACACAAGAAATTGAAGAAGGTTTATCAAAACTAGACAAAGCAATCGCTACGCTAGTTTAGCCTGAGCGGCGTCATAGGAATGATCGCCATTAGAGCGATCCCATGACGTACTGCTAAAGGCCCAAGCTTCTGGTTTTGGGCCTGTTTTGCATCTGGAGGGAATATTGATGCTAGTTGTTCGCCCAATAAAATTATCTGATTACGATGCGCTGCATACCTGCGCGGTTGAATCTGGTCACGGATTCACATCTCTTCCGGTTAACGAAGAACTGTTAACTAACCGAATTACTCACTCTGAATACAGCTTTGCTAAACAAGACGTGACTGAACCCGGTGATGAAGGCTACCTAATGGTTGGCTTCGACACTGAAACAGGAGAAGTTGCAGGCACGACAGGCATCGAAGCCTCAATTGGCTGGGATGTTCCGTTTTACTCTTACCACATCAGCAAAGTGGTTCACTCATCGCAAAAGCTTGGCGTGAATAACGTCGTTAAGCTGCTGACTTTCGGCAATAACTACACCGGATGCAGTGAGATCTGCACACTGTTCTTGCGTCCAGCTTTCCGTGGTGGATTGAATGGTCGTTTGATGTCGAAGTGTCGCTTCCTGATCATGTCAGAGCACCCAGAGCGTTTCTCGAAAACGATTTTTGCTGAGATGCGTGGTGTATCGGATGCGGAAGGTAACTCACCTTTCTGGCAATGGCTGCAAGAGCACTTCTTCTCAATTGATTTCACGCTTGCTGATTACCTCACTGGTATCGGTAAGAAAGGCTTCATTGCTGACCTAATGCCGAAGCTGCCTATCTACGTGAACCTACTGAGCAAAGAGGCTCAGGCGGTGATTGGAGAGGTACATGATAATACACGCCCAGCACTTAAGTTGTTGGAACGTGAAGGTTTCACTAACCGTGGTTATGTCGACATCTTTGATGCAGGCCCAACGGTTGAGTGTGATTTAAGAAACATTGAATCAGTGCGTCATGCGATTCGAGCTCAGGTTCAAATTGCAGAGCACTCCAGCTCTAAAGACTTCCTAATTGGTAATACCTCATTTGAGAACTTCCGCGCAGTAGCCGCGAAAGGCGCGTATGACCAAGCAAGCGACACAGTGATTTTATCATCTGAAGTAGCAAGCGCTCTTGAAGTAAAAGAAGGCGAATTCGTTCGTATGTTGGCTCAATAAGAGCGGCGATTATCTGTCGAAGATTTTAAGGATAGAAGTATGACTCAGTGGATAGCAGGACAGTGGGTGGCAGGTCAAGGCGACGCCATGACATCAGTAAGCCCATACAACAATGAAGTCGTGTGGCAAGGCGATAGTGCAACACCAGCGCAGGTTGAATCTGCAGTAGCAGCGGCTCGTGATGCGTTCTTAGTTTGGAAGAAACTGAGCTTTGCAGAGCGTGAAGCGATCGTGTTGAACTTTGCTGAGAAGGTAAAAGAGAACAGCGAAGAGATTGCACAGATTATTGCAAAAGAGACGGGTAAGCCGATTTGGGAAACTCGCACTGAAGCGGGCGCAATGGCGGGTAAAATCGCTATCTCTATTCGTGCGTACCACGAACGTACTGGTGAAGCTTCGCGTGAAGCGGCAGGTAACCAAATCGTACTGCGTCATCGTCCATTAGGCGTTATGGCGGTATTTGGCCCTTACAACTTCCCAGGTCACCTACCTAATGGTCATATTGTTCCAGCACTGCTATCGGGTAATACCGTGGTATTTAAGCCGTCAGAGCAGACACCTTGGACAGGTGAGTTTGCGATGAAGCTATGGCAAGAAGCAGGCCTTCCTGCTGGCGTGATCAACCTAGTGCAAGGCGCTAAAGAGACAGGTATCGCACTGGCTGATGCTAAAGGTCTTGATGGCGTGCTATTCACGGGTAGTGCTAATACCGGTCATATCCTTCACCGTCAATTCGCGGGTCAACCGGGCAAGATGCTGGCGCTAGAGATGGGTGGCAACAACCCGATGGTGATCAGTGACCAATTTGGTGATGCTGACGCGACGGTTTATACCATTATCCAATCGGCTTTCATCAGTGCGGGTCAACGTTGTACATGTGCGCGTCGTTTGTATGTTCCTGTTGGCGAGAAGGGTGAACAACTGCTCGATAAGCTCGTTGCGGCTACCTTGAAGATTCGTGTTGATCAGCCGTTCGCAGAACCAGCACCCTTCATGGGCCCACAAATCTCTGAAGCGGCAGCTAAGTTCATTTTGGACGCGCAAGCTAATCTGCAATCGTTAGGTGGTGTAAGCCTAGTCGAAGCAAAAGCGGGCGAAGCGGCGTTTGTTTCTCCGGGTATTATCGATGCAACCAACATTGCTGAGTTGCCAGATGAAGAGTACTTCGGCCCATTACTGCAAGTGGTTCGCTACCAATCGCTAGAGCAAGCCGTTGAACTGGCTAATGACACGCGCTTTGGTTTGTCTGCAGGCCTAGTTTCAACCGACGATTCCGAATGGGAATACTTCGTTGACCATATCCGTGCGGGTATTGTTAACCGTAATCGCCAGCTAACAGGTGCAAGTGGTGATGCACCATTTGGTGGCCCGGGTGCTTCAGGCAACCTACGCCCAAGTGCTTACTATGCGGCTGACTACTGTGCTTACCCAATGGCGTCAATGGAAGGTGGTGAAACTCAACTGCCAACTACGTTTAGCCCAGGTATTGAGCTGTAGTTTTGGTTCTTAAGCTTTAACTTGATGAATCATAAGCTTATGAGCTCTAGGTTCATGAGTAACAGATTCATTGATTGATTGTGTAATAAGGAAGCGGTGTTATCGCTTCCTATTTTCACCCACGTCCGACACCTAGATTGGGCGGTAGATAATAATAGAACAAGTATGTCACAGGCTGATGGCTGCTGACTCTATGTCCAGCCTCTCCCTTTCTAATCCAAATTACTAGCTTGCTAGAACCTCTGACAAGGAGTCACCATGACGCCCGATCTACTCTTTAAATCACTATGGAATGATTACATTCACAGGCTTTGCCCATCGGCTGAGAAAGTACACCATTTGCTGAAAGAAGATGAAGCTCTGATTAATGATCACATTGCACTGCGTACTTTCAATGTTGCACCGCTAGGTATTGAAACATTGGCTAAACCTTTCCTTGAGTTAGGTTACAAGGCGTGTGGCGATTACTTATTTGAGAGCAAGAAGCTAGTGGCTAAGCACTACGAGCACCCAGATCCAAACCAACCAAAAGTGTTCATTAGTGAGTTGAAGGTCGAAGAGTGTTCAAGTGACCTGCAACAGATCGTTGCTAAGTTGGTTGAGCAAGTGGATGCTAGCAAACTGCAAGGTCATGAATTCTTGTTTGGTGGTCGTCTTTGGGATTTGAGCTTCGCAGATTTCCAAGTGCTAGCAAAAGAGAGTGAGTACGCTTCTTGGCTAGCCGCTCATGGTTACGGTGCAAACCACTTTACGGTGAGTGTGAACCAGTTAAATAAGTTCGATGAAGTGCAGGCCGTGAATGACTATCTGAATGAGTCGGGATTCACTATCAATGTATCTGGCGGTGAGGTGAAAGGCTCTCCAGTGGTCTTATTAGAGCAATCATCAACAATGGCAGACAAAGTCCCAGTTTCATTTGTTGAACGCAATGAGATGATTCCTGGCGGCTTCTATGAGTTCGCTAAGCGTTATGCGATGGCTAATGGTGAGCTTTATACCGGATTTGTCGCGGCATCAGCTGACAAGATCTTTGAAAGCACCAACGGTTAAAGAAAAATACGAGCATGGGCTTTGCCCTAGAGGTGCGGGTACGCTTCGCTTCGAGATACTTTAGAATAGTGAAGTCCGATTTATAACTTTGCTTCCCGCATCTGTTCTCTAGATATTTAGAAAACAAAAAAGCCACCAAATTCGCATTTGGTGGCTTTCAAATTTTTGGCTCAGTTAATCGAGATTAACGAGTGCCGTATACCACGATGGTCTTACCGTGTGCAGAAATTAGGTTCTGCTCTTCTAGCATCTTCAAGATACGACCTACGGTCTCACGAGAACAACCAACAATCTGGCCAATCTCTTGACGAGTGATCTTGATTTGCATGCCGTCAGGGTGAGTCATTGCATCTGGCTGTTTTGCTAGGTTTAGTAGCGTTTGAGCGATACGACCTGTTACGTCAAGGAACGCTAAGTCACCAACCTTTTGGCTAGTTACTTGTAGACGGTTTGCCATTTGCGCTGAAAGACGCATTAGAATATCTGGGTTCACTTGGATAAGTTGACGGAATTTCTTGAAAGAAATCTCAGCCACTTCACAAGGAGATTTTGCACGAACCCATGCAGTACGCTCTTGGTCTTCTTCGAACAAGCCAAGCTCACCGATGAAGTCGCCTTGGTTTAGGTAAGAAAGAATCATTTCCTTACCTTCTTCGTCTTTGATAAGAACTGCCACAGAACCTTTAACGATGTAGTACAAGGTTTCTGCCTTTTCACCAGCATGAATCAAAGTACTTTTTGAAGGGTACTTATGAATATGACAGTGTGAAAGGAACCACTCTAATGTTGGATCGGTTTGGGGTTTACCTAGAACCATAATATCTTACTTCCTCTGCAGGGTATGCTTGCCGCTTTCCATATTTTAGCTAAGCCTGAATTGACCTAGCTAGGATAAGAGCACTCGTTGAGTGCTGCAAGCTATCTTGTGTTTCGTTTAAGAATAGTATCCTTTTTCAGGTACTATTTCTTGATTTTAATCGTGACCAAGCTACGATTTTTTACGCAAAATTGTGCACATGATCACGGTATGAAAAGTAATCAACCAGAATGTTGTTTTGTTAGCCTATTTTCCCGGTTTCTATAAGTTGTTGCAGGATCGGCCTTACAATGAGCTCCATAGCAAAACTCATCTTGCCTCCTGGCACCACAAGCGTGTTATGACGTGACATAAATGAGCCATCAATCATAGCCAACAGGTAAGGGAAATCGACGTTTTTGATGCCGCGCAAACGTATAACCACGAAGCTTTCGTCTAAACTTGGGATCCCTTTTGCATTCAGTGGATTTGATGTATCTACGGTAGGGACACGCTGAAAGTTGATATGAGTACGCGAAAACTGCGGGGTAATGTAGTTAAGGTAATCATCCATTGAGCGAACAATAGAATCCATCACCGCTTCGCGAGAGTGACCACGATCGCGTGTGTCACGAACGAATTTCTGGATCCACTCCAAGTTTACGATAGGTACCATGCCGATAAGCAGATCGACGTGTTGAGAAACATTGATGTCACCATCGACTACGCCACCGTGAAGACCTTCGTAGAACATCACATCCGAGTTTTCAGGGATCTCTTGCCATGGCGTAAAGGTGCCGGGCATTTGATTGTAAGGCACGGCTTCATCGAAGGTATGCAGATAGCTACGGACTTTTCCCGTGCCTTCATTGCCGTATTGACGGAAGAAATCTTCTAATGCACCAAAATCGTTAGCTTGTGGACCAAAGTAGCTGATGTGTTTACCTTGCTCGCGCGCC
>NZ_JBFRSN010000372.1:0-2932 GCF_041473595.1 Vibrio sp. 10N.222.46.A1 | reverse complement strand
GGCATTCCCTGTACTGCGTCACCGCCTGCTTCGTAGCTACCACGCACAAGCCGAAGGGGTCACTGCAAACCAAGTGATCGCACACCTTCTCTCGTTGGTTGGTAGCGCATAGGGATACGCGCATGAAGAATCAATTACCCAACCATAGTGACGGTGTCACGTTAAGCCTGGACGAACTGCTGCAATACAAAGCGCAGTCTGTTCGCTGGTTGCCTCCAGCCAAGAGCCTGTGGTCGCAACTTAACGGCCAGCACGAAAGCAATCGTAAAGGTCGCGGGATGAATTTCTCTGAGGTTCGTCAATATCAGGCGGGCGACGATATCCGCAGCATTGATTGGCGCGTCACGGCGAGAACAGGCAAGGCGCACACCAAACTGTTTTCTGAAGAAAGAGAACAGCCTGTGATTTTGTTCTTAGATCTGTCGAGCAGTATGATTTTCGGCTCAACCTTGTTGCTTAAATCGGTTCAACTCGCACACTTTGCCAGCCAACTTTGCTGGTTAACCGTCGCTCAAAAAGACCGTATTGGTGCAGTGATCGATACTGGCCAAGAGATCATTGAGATTAAACCCAGTGCTAGCAACCACGCTCCGCTGCGTATTTTACAAAAAGTCATAGAAATCAATAACGCAGCGCTGACTAACCCAAACAATCACAGCAACACAACCTTAGAGCATGGGCTGAAGTCTCTTCATCAGCTTTGCCCGAAAGGCAGCGATATCATTATGCTCAGTGATTTTGTTCGTTATAGCGAAAGTAATTACTCACTTATCAATCAAATACGTCGACATAATCGGGTTCGCTTGGTGCATTTTTACGATCCATTAGAGCAAGGTGTCACTGCTTTCAAAGGTTCAAAACAGATCACCGACGGCAATAAAACGCAATGGTTTAACTTTTCATCAAGCAAGGAAAAGGAAAAGCTCAGTCACGCATTTGATCAGAAGCAACAACAGCTTATGCAAATGAGCCTTTCTTTGGCGATCCCATACAGTTCATTGTCTTGTGCGCAATCGTTAATGAGCCAAGTATCAGGAGTTCAGTCATGAATCAACCTCTCGACTTGAGCCCTATTATTACGCCAAGCGCACCGTCATGGTGGCCTTTGGCATGGGGTTGGTGGTTAATCATTATCACGGCCATTGTTCTGATCGCCTTAGTATTTTTCATTGTAAACAAAAGACAAAAGAACCAATACGCGAAGAACGAAGCACTTGCTTGCTTTCGTGATAGTCAGCCTTCAAATACCTTGTCTCCGAGTGCAGCTCAAGACATCGTTCGTCAGGCAGCACTAAGCTATTTCCCACGCGAAAAAGTGGCAGGCTTATCTGGTGATGATTGGTTGACGTTCTTAGATGCGCAATTGGCAAAACCTTTGTTCGCCGCAAAACAATCGCAATGGCAACAAGCGCTCTACCAAGATGCAACCTTAATGACCGACGAACAGAAAAAGGCTCAACAGCAATTGGTTAACGACTGCGAAATCTGGCTTCGTAAAGCCCTTCCTCCAAAGCGAGGTCGTTATGAATGATTTTCTAAATATGGGTTTACTCGATGTGGAGTTTGTTTGGTGGTGGATGTTTATCCTAGTACCACTGCCGCTCCTTATTTACCTATTCTCACCAAAATCAGAATCAAGCAGCGCTCTAAGGCTTCCGTTTTTGCCCGAGGACAGCAATACCAAAACACCGAGCAGTCGCTTACCCAAGGCGTTATCGGTCATCATCTGGCTTTTATTGGTAACGGCCATGGCACGCCCTGTTTGGTACGGTGAACCGGTTGAGTTTCAGCCGAAACACCGTGATTTGATGTTGGTTGTCGACCTCTCCTACTCAATGAGCCAAGAAGACATGCAGTTTAATGGCGAATACATTGACCGCTTATCTGCGGTGAAACATGTATTGAGTGACTTTATTGAGCGACGAAAAGGCGACCGAGTTGGATTGGTGCTATTTGCTGATCACGCCTACTTGCAGACGCCACTGACGTTAGATAGAGACACGCTTTCACAACAGCTCAATCAAGCAGTGCTAAAGCTGATTGGTACTCAAACTGCGATCGGTGATGGTATCGGCCTTGCCACCAAAACCTTTGTCGACAGCGACGCTCCTCAGCGTGTAATGATTCTACTCAGTGACGGCAGTAATACCGCGGGCGTATTAGATCCACTTGAAGCGGCGGATATTGCAAAGAAATACAACGCCACAATTTACACCGTGGGTGTCGGTGCGGGTGAAATGATGGTCAAAGAGTTCTTCATGACTCGTAAGGTCAATACTGCTCAAGACTTGGATGAACGTACTCTAATGGAAATCGCCAAACGTACTGGCGGTCAGTACTTCCGAGCGCGAGACAGCAAAGAGCTGGCAACGATTTACGACACCATCAACCAGTTAGAGCCCGTGACGAATGCCACTAAGATCTGGCGACCACAACAAGAGTGGTTTGTCTGGCCTCTGTCTGCGGCCATGTTCTTTGCATTTATGCTGTTAGCCATTAGGAGAAACAATGTCTAACTTTACTTTTATCTACCCATATTGGTTCTTGGCTCTTGCCGTGCTGCCCGCAATTTGGTGGCTTAGCAAGAGACAATCCAAGCAAGGGTTATTAGCGTCACACATCGCCCGTTATTTGGCTCCTGAATCGAACAAACCCTCGAAAAACCGCAGCACTTATTTCGGTGTTTGGTGGTTGGTCGGTGTCATCGCATTGGCCGGTCCAAGCTTTGAAAAAAATGAACAACCAAGCTTTGAAAAAACACAGGCGCGAGTTGTGATCATGGATATGTCGATGTCTATGTATGCCACTGATATTAAGCCGAACCGTTTAACACAGGCGCGATACAAGGCTTTGGATCTACTATCACTCTGGAAAGAAGGCCTAACGGGAATGGTGGCATACGCCGGAGATGCTTACACCATCAGTCCGCTAA
>NZ_JBFRSN010000371.1:0-4632 GCF_041473595.1 Vibrio sp. 10N.222.46.A1 | reverse complement strand
AGCTAGAAACACGCGGCTCTTGCTAAAAACAAATAGCTAACACAAACGGGCTCACCTTCTGAGCCCGTTTTTTTATCTTCCTGTCTCTTTCAATTCTTTGCCTTCATAGCCAACCAAGAACGACGAATCACTAGCTACTCACCACTAAAAAGTCGCATTGTTGCGATCGCTTGGTTATAGTCAAACTATTGATATATAGAATGACAAACAGGTTCCATTGAGTCGTTGGATAGTTAGCACCTCATTATTAGCTTCACTCGTTGTCCACTCCGCTCAAGCAGAGGAACAAAATGGGTGCCACAGTCAGCCGCTAGAAGACGCCCCTGTCGAAAAAGCCTACCACTACCTAAACAGTAAATTTTGCCAACCCGCATTATGGTTTGACAGTTTCTTTGTCGATGACCGCATTACCGAAGATGCTCGAGCGGGCACTTCTGTCCGTTGGTACAACGATTTTATTTACTCAGAAGGTGGTGACGTCGACTACTCAACCAAGCTCAACGCACGTTTACATCTTCCCTTTGCGAGTAAGCGCTTAAAATTAATCTACGAATCTGTCAGCGATGAAGAGTTCTTTGATTTCTTTCCACAAGATTCAGAGGAATTAGAGAGCGCACTCGGCCTTCGTTACGATGCTTATGCGAAGGGTTACAGTAGCTTCAATATTAAAGCGACACTGCGTCCGCGTATTGAAGCTCGTTATCGCTTTACCTACCCTCTCACTACCGATGCCGTATTCAGGCTGACCCAACGTGTGTATCAAGAAAAGCAAGAAACTGGCGAGATCACCGATATCGATTTTGATCTTTCTTTGAGTGATGACTTCTTAGCGCGATGGTCGAACTTTGCAGGTTATAACGACGACCTTAAAGGCTGGGAGTACGGTACGGGGCTAACTTTGTATCACTATCTTTCTCAAGACCAAGCTCTACAATACAGCGCGACGATTGCAGCAACCAGCGAGCCGTATAACCACTACGAATATTCACAAGTGTCGATAACCTACCGAGAAAACGTTTGGAAAGAGTGGCTGTTCTACGAATTGATTCCGCGCTATCAATGGGAACGAGAGCCCCATGAGAAACACACCGAAGAGGCCAACATCACCCTACGGCTTGAAGTCCTATTCAATAATGTCTAGCTCAACAACGCCTAGTTAGTATTTATGAGATGAGCATCGTGAGATAAAAACATGGACACAAAAAAAGCACATCATGTGATGTGCTTTTTCAGTTCTATATAAGGCTTAAGCTGTAGTCTTAACCCTTGTAGTTTCTTACTCGTGCCGCTTCTGCTTCACGCTTGTCGACAACGGTTTTACCGATTGGCGCCAATGAGATAACCGCGAGCTTAAGGTGCTGAATCGCAAACGGAATACCGATGATGGTAATGAAACACGCTACTGCTGACATGATGTGACCAATCGCAAGCCAGATTCCCGCAAATAAGAACCAAATAACGTTACCAATCACACCTAGCGGGCTCGTGCCAATGTCCATTTCATTGGTCAGTTCATCGCGTGAAATCGCTTCCTGACCAAATGGAAAGAATGAGAAGTTACCCATAACAAAACACGCTCTACCCCATGGAATACCAACGATGGTTAGGAATGCGAGCAGTCCGAAGAACCACCAAGCTAGTCCCATAAATACGCCACCGAACAGAAACCAAATGATGTTTCCTATTGTTTTCATTCTGTATTCTCCAAATCTTTGAATGCTGTTTATTTCATATGCCGAGTAAGGCAATGCTTGTTGTAATAGGTTCATTATTGTTGAACCTTTATGAACCGTTTATGAATCACTTACATTTTATGTGATTGATACACACCACGGTTCTCTATATCCGCATAGGGCTCAACCCATTTATTTGATACCATTCAGCTCTAACCTAAGCGCAGACTCAACAACGAATTTAAGGCCGAACCTATGAACAATACAGAGCAACCTAAAAAGAAAATGAAAAATTGGGTGCCAATCCTCTTCTTCGGGCTTCTCAGTACGGTTCCAGTGTTCATGTTCTTAGTCGACGTGTACATCAACCAGTATATGTGACAGAGCCCGCCGGCCTAGCTGCATAAATGGATACCGGACCGATTTCCTGTATCCATTTCCATTAGATCCGTTCTTCTGCAGTCAGCTCTTCTGTAATCAAATCAACTTTTCCGTAATCAAATCAGCTCTTCGTTAATAAAATCAAGAATGTCGATCAGCTCATGATCAGGCAGATTCAGTAAGTTATCACCCACATACCATTCAATCTTACATTGGTTTGGCAATTCGCTGATCGCTGGATTTCCTATCCAAACCTTGTGTTTCTTCGCTATGTTGTCTCTCACAATAATGCCGTCTTCGTAGCTCACAGGTAAATAGAGGTGAAGCATGTTGACCTGCGGTTGTTGCGGGTTAATCGTAAACTGAGGGTAATCTTGTAGGATTTGATAGATTTGCTTAGTACGCTCATACAATGCTGGCATCAACTCAATCCGTTGATCAAACTGCATTGCTGCCGAAACTACGTAAGGCGTGCGATGATAAACATTTCCGCCCTGACGCTTCATCCATGCTGAAGCTTTTGCTACGAAAGCCTTATCACCTAGTAGGAGTGACCCCCCAAGACCATTTAACCCTTTATAGAGCGAAACATAAGCTGTATCGAACCCCTTAGCAATCTCGCTATATGGCTTTTGATAATACGCGCCACACTCCCACAAACGAGCACCATCCATATGCAGATGAATCGATTGTTCTTTGCAGTACTGCTTTATCGCTTCAAGCTCTCCCCACTCAGGCAGCTGACCACCAATCTCTCGCATCGGTAGTTCATACAATGCCGCGGCAATCTCATCAGGCCAAGCCTTTAAGTCGTCGACATTCCAAGTGCGAAATACATTACCAACCGGAAGTATATTGAAACGGTTCTGGAGCTGATACCCTTGGCGTTCATGGCGCATAATATGGCTGGATTCGTGCATCGCCACCAAAGGATTTCTTTTTTCTTGGCAAGCAATCTCTAACGCTGTCGGTTGATTCATTGTGCCAGTAATCACAAACACGGCGGCTTCATAGCCGAGAAAATCAGCCACTTTGCTTTCAAAACTCTCAATAAAATCGCCATCACCGTAGGTGTCGTGCGCCACATCATGTGTTTCGCACCATTCAGCCATTTGCGCGAAGGTTTGTGCTGGTGTTGGATCGAAGTGACCAGAAAGCAGCAAATTACATTGTTGACGCAAGTCCGTGCTCATACCTTTTCCTTTATTCATTGTCGTTCTATGTAGGGTGATTGAATTATTTACGTTAGCCTTCAACGGTGACATAAAGTGCACCTCTTCGCTTTTATTATTAGCGAATAATTAGTTTTACGCAGTCATCGGCTGCGTGTGCCGGAAATACTCAAATTGACGGGTGTTTTATATAATTAAGTCCCTAAAAACACGTGCATCTAACTAGATAAGTATGGGCTAATTCGTTGTTGTTCAACCATTCTTCTATTATTGTATATCTATAATTCCAATAAATATTATTCGTTAATGGACAAAGAGGGCTATATGTCGAAAAATCGAGTCTTGGTGCTATTCGCCCACCCTTCTCAGCATCGCTCTGAAGCGAACAAACCCTTATTTGAGCAAGCCAAGCGTATTGAAGGCGTCACCTGTGTCGATCTTTATGCTGAATACCCGACCTTCAAGATCAATATCGATCGTGAACAGAAACGCCTGTTGGACCATGACATCATCATTTTTCAGTTCCCACTATATTGGTACTCAACACCCGCGATTCTTAAAGAATGGCAAGACCTCGTCCTAGAATACGGATTTGCTTACGGCACCGACGGTAATGAACTGCAAGGTAAGAGCTTGTTATGCAGTATCACCGCTGGCGGCAAAAAAGAGGCTTATCAAACTGACGGTTATAACCACTTCACCATCCGTGAACTGCTTCACCCAATCGAACAAACGGCGTCTTTGTGCGGCATGAACTACTTGGCTCCATTGGCTTTGTTTGGTTCACGTACTGCGTTAGAAGAAGGCCGAATTCAAGATCATGTAAATAGCTACAAATCGCTTTTAGAGGCTTTTGTTGCGGGCGAAGTCGATCTTAAAAAGGCAAGCAAGGCTGAAAAGCTAAACCATTATGTCGATGAAATGATGAGCAGAGGTTAGATCATGACAGGATATTTTCTACAAGCATTTATCTATTTGCTCGCGGCAGTCATCGCCGTCCCTATCGCCAAAAGGCTTGGCCTCGGCTCTGTGCTTGGTTACCTGATTGCCGGTGTGGTGATTGGCCCAATCATCGGCTTAGTGGGTGAAGAGACCACGACCATTCAACACTTTGCCGAATTCGGTGTAGTAATGATGCTGTTCTTGGTCGGGCTTGAGCTTGAGCCGAAGATGCTTTGGGCAATGAGAAACCGCCTGATGGGGCTCGGCGGCCTACAAGTCGGTGGCACAACGGCCATAGTCATGGGGATTGCTCTGTTCTTCGGGCAACCTTGGACGATCGCGCTGACTATCGGTTTGATCTTCGCACTGTCATCTACCGCGATTGTTCTCCAAACCTTTAATGAGAAAGGGCTCTCCAAGACAGAAGGCGGCAAGAATGCTTTCTCGGTCTTACTGTTCCAAGA
>NZ_JBFRSN010000370.1:0-2555 GCF_041473595.1 Vibrio sp. 10N.222.46.A1 | reverse complement strand
CTCCCTCCACCATATTCTCCTTAATTGGAAAATCGAAAAGCCAACTCATTGAGTTGGCTTTTTTCGTTTCTGAGCTCTGTATCCTTCTAAACGTGTCTTTCTAAACTTATCTTTCTAAACACGGTCCTCAACTTACACCAACCCAATACTGCAAAAAAGACTAAGCGAACTAGCCTATTCAAACATCAGTGATCCCACACTTCAACATGACGCTCACAAACCAGATAAGCAACGCAGCCTAAGCAATTGGTCGATACATGTTCTTTGTCGGTTCACCACGTGTTAGTCATATTGGCATTGTCCCGTGAGTCTAAAACTCTTCTCCCCCACCCAAAAAAAGCTCAAAGCCAATTTCCCTGCTGCGACTTATAGATACATATCATTAGACGCAAAAAAGCCCTGATGATTTCTCAGCAGGGGCTTTATATTATTTGGTGTCATTCCGAATAACTACATCCTATTGATGTTTAGTTAAATCCTGGAATTAACCTTGAATACCAACAATTAACCAAGGTGCATTTTGAGTCGTTAGGTCACGCTCTAAGTGCCAGATATCAGTGATATCTTCTTCAATGCCGTCTGCGGTGTCACGGTAGCGACCGCTAAACTGAAGGCTTAGCTGTGCTTTACTACCATCGTGATCTGCGCGAACGATTTCAGCATCAACGTACATTACGTCTGTGTGCTGATCACCGTCTAGCTTGTTACGCTCAGCTTTTAGGTCTTCAAATAGGCTTGGAGATACGTATTCTTCAATCGTATTTAGCTCGTTGTGATTCCATGCACCTTGCAGTGTACGGTAGTGCTCACGAGAACCGTTGATGAATGCCGCTTGATCAAAACCTGGTGGGTAGTTATGTGGAACATCGCTTTGTGCACCAAAACCGAAACAACCAGCGCTATTTTGCGAATGAGGTTGTGATTGAGGCTGTGCTTGCTCGAAGTTATGAACATTTGGTTGTTGCTTAGGTTGTTCAAACTTGTTCTGACCCATGCCGCCGAATGCTGGCTGTTGGCCACGTGCATTCTGCTGATTCATTGAGCCCTGCTTCGCGCCCAACATTCCGCGTAGGAATTTAAATGCTAGGAAAGCAATCAGACCCATGATTAAAATATCCATGAACTGGATACCTTCAAATGCGCCACCAAAGAATGCAGCTAAAAGACCACCAGCAAGTAAACCACCTAGCAGACCGCCCATAAGGCCTTTCTTGCTAGAGTTAGCTGCTGCTGTTTTCTTGCCCGTTTGATCTTGTCGGATCGAATTTGTGTTTTGTTGTTTTGGTGCTGGAGCCGTTTTAAAGCTTTTGCCAAATGACTTACCACCACCAAACTTTTTCGCTTCCGCGATTGGCGTCACCGCGACTGTTACCAACAGGATCGCGACTAGTGAGAAAAATCGTTTCATTATTATCCTTTATAGGTTTTTTTATCTTTCGACACCTTAATCATACTCGTTAACAAAGAACAATGAAATATTCACGACGTTTACACATGTATCATAATATTGCGGCTATTAATTGATTACTAAACTAGCGAAGGGATTGACGGCACTCTGGGGCAGCATTAAAATATTGAACGATGTTCATTTAATAGAAAGTACTCATGGCAAGACGAAACGATCATACTCGCGAACAATTAGTGCAATTAACCTTAAAGACGGTAACCGACTTCTTAGAAGAGCACTCTTATCACGAGCTAAGTCTACGTAAAATTGCCAATATGATTGGTTATGTCCCTAGCACCTTGGTGAATGTATTTGGTAACTACAACCTACTCCTTTTACACGTTGTTGCTCAAACATTAGATGAACTGTCGTCCCAATCTGCTTCTGCGGTTGAACAATCGAGCAACCCTCAACAGGCTCTTTTCAATCTTGCATACTGCTATCACGATTTTGCACAAAAACACCCTCACCGTTGGCAGCTTATCTTTGAGCACAACATGAATGGTGAAAACCTTCCTGAATGGCAATCGAACCGTATTGATAGAATGACAGGTATGTTAGAGCAATTGCTGGTAGCTATTGCGCCTGAACACACAGAAAGCGAAGTCATTAAAGCCAGCCGTGTATTATGGTCTGGAGTACATGGAATTACTCTACTTAGCGTTGATGATAAATTTTTCGCCTCTGAACCTATCGATGGTAAAGAGTTGATCAATAACCTAATCTCAAACTACTTAACCAACTGGTAATCATCCAAGGAAAGACAATGAACAACAGCAGCCAATCTTCGCTGTTAACGCAAAAAAGGTTCCTACCCTACTTTATTACTCAATTTCTAGGCGCCTTTAATGACAACATATTCAAAAATGTTCTGTTACTGTTTGTTGCTTTCGCAAGCGTAGATACGCTGCCTATTTCCAGCAATCTATTCATTAATTTGGCCGCTGGTCTTTTTATTCTGCCCTTCTTCCTGTTTTCTGCTTTGGCTGGTGTACTGGCTGACAAACACATTCAAGACAAAACACTTGATGAACTGAACATGGTTTACGGCACGAAAGTGGGCGGACTAGAAGCGGTTCTTGGTGGTCTTGATAGCAGCAAGCTAAAA
>NZ_JBFRSN010000369.1:0-8416 GCF_041473595.1 Vibrio sp. 10N.222.46.A1 | reverse complement strand
CGCCCTTCTCCCTCTGGAGACATGTGAATAGAGATCTGACGAGAGGCCATATAATCAATAAATGCTTGAGCAAGACGTGGGTTGTCTAACACCATCAATCTAATCATTGTTACTTCCTATTCATACTATGGAGATGCTTGAAGCGTTTAAGTGATAAAGCTATTAACCCGCAATCACCGGAAGTTCAGCACGATGCCAAGCTTCGAAACCGCCATCAACACTATATACCTCTTCAAAGCCTTGGTTCACTAAATATTGTGCCGCGCCTTGGCTACTAATACCGTGGTAACACATCACTAAGATAGGCTGTTCGAACTCAACCTCATCCATAAACGACACCATTGTATCGTTAGTCAGGTGGTAGGCGGTTTCTGAATGGGCTACCGCAAAAGATTGCGGATCTCGTATATCGACAAGTCGAGCTTCACTTTGTTCAATAAGGGCTTGAGCGCCTTTAACGTCGATATGTTTAAACTGGTCCATGACTTTCTCTTTTTATACTGATTTACTTTGCTGCCATTGTAACCTATCCCAAGGCTAACAATCACACCCACTTAATAAGGTTATCCACCAGCGATCACTTTTACACCATTTGTGGATAAATCTGTGAATTGCGTGAATAAAGTGCCTTTTTAAAAATAGATCCACAACATGTAGTAATGATCCTGATCTAACTGTGGGTTAACTGAAACATATCCCCACTCAAAAAAACCTGTCAAAGCCTTACTACACCCTGCTTTTAGACAGCTGACGAATAAATTCCTCACAGAGTTATCCACAAAATCATTTTGCAAATTTCGATCGCAAAAGTTGAGAAATCGATCCAAAACAAAAAGGCCGAGATCTCTCGATCTCGGCCTTTTCAAAATTAAGCTATTTGCTTGCTACTATGAGAAACCAAATACTATTAAAAATTAAATGCTATTAGAAGTCGCCAACTGCTTGCTTCAATTTCTTCATCGCATTCTTTTCTAACTGGCGGACACGCTCTGCAGAAATGCTATAGGTATCCGCTAAGTCTTGCAGTGTTGCTTTGTTGTCGTCTAACCAACGTGAGCGAACAATGTGTTGACTACGCTCGTCTAAGCTCTTCAATGCGAGACCTAAGCGATTATTAGTATGAGATTCCCAGTTAGCTGCTTCAACCGTCTCAGCAACGTCTGACGCTTTATCTTCTAGGTAATAAACTGGAGCTGTGTAAGCAGAACCACCGTCGTCGTCGTCCATAGGCGCTTCAAACGTCGCGTCTTGTGCCGCTAAACGAGATTCCATTTCTCGAACTTCTGAAGGCTCAACACCCAGTTCACGCGCAACCGTCTCAACTTCACCGTTATTGAACCAACCTAAACGCTTTTTAGACTTACGAAGGTTAAAGAACAATTTACGCTGTGCTTTAGTCGTTGCGATCTTAACGATACGCCAGTTACGCAATACGTATTCATGAATCTCAGCTTTGATCCAATGAACAGCAAAAGAGACTAGACGGACACCAACTTCTGGATTAAAGCGCTTAACAGCCTTCATCAAGCCGATGTTACCTTCTTGGACAAGGTCAGCCATTGGCAGCCCGTAGCCAGAGTAGCCTCTTGCAACGTGCACCACGAATCGTAGGTGTGAAAGGATCAAGCCTTTCGCAGCGTCGATCTCACCTTTGTAATGTAATCGCTCTGCAAGTCCACGTTCCTCGTCAGGCGTCAGCATTGGGTAACTGTTCGCTGAGCGGATATAGCTATCTAAACTATCTTGTGTGACTAAAGCCATTTGATACGCTTGGTTTGCCATTCGGTTCCTCATCAATCTCTGATCTGGAGTAATACATCTATTAAAACCCGACAATCTTGAACCTAAAATGAACAGGTTTCAAGGAGGGGGAAGTAATTATGCATAATCAATTCGTCTATACAAGGCAAAAACTGGTTAAGAACTGCCTATTTTTCGTATAAATATGACTCTATTCACCTAAACTGGTTCAATTTCTTTGAGATGACGCTGTGCAGAAAGCTTCGCAGCTACACTACCAAGCAAGGTTCCGACGATCAAAAGCAGTAAAGATTCATCCCAACTCAGGCCAATTAAGCGGAAGTGGCTATCGTACAGCTGAGCCAAGTCATCCACAGCACTGTTCAGTAATACGGTAATCAATGCCGTCATTACCCACGCGCTAATCGAACCTAAAACACCAAACCACATTCCAGCATAGAGGTATGGTCGAAGAATGTAGCTGTCGGTAGCACCAATCAGCTTCATGGTTTGAATCTCTTCTTTATGCGCCAACACATTAAATCGTAATGTGTTGCCGATAATCAGAAATACTGCGCCCAGCATCAGCACAGTTAAGGTAATCACGATGACGGCTGCAAGTGCTTTGATAGCATCCAGTCGAGCTAACCAGTCTTCATCTAAACGAACATCGGTGACTAACTTTTGCTTCTTAACCTTGCCTGCCAGTTCTTTAATTAACGTGTCGCTGTGTACGCTTGGCGTAATCACCAAAACACCTGGCAATGAATAATCATCTAGGATAGTTAGGGCGTCCTCAAAACCAGAATACTGGCTAAGATCTTCAAGACCTTGCTGCGGAGAAATGTACTCAACCAGATCGACTTGGTCCCAACTTTCGATTTCATCCTTAAGCACCATGACTCTCGGCTCAGGGATACCATCCTCTACATAGGCACTAATTTGTGACGGGCTGGTGACATCTTGCGCCACTTCACCAACGTTCTTGCCCAGTAGGTACAAACAAGCGGGCATAGCTAAAGCCATTGAAATCACCGCAAGCGTCAGCAAGTTACCCAACGGACGCTGCCACATTTGCGAGAACGATGACTTGGCTTGTTTCCAATGAACAACAAAGAAACCGTCGCTTGAAGCCCGGTTTACTGCTCGATTGGATTGAGGTTTCTTAATGCGCTTATTCGCGGCCATAATCTTCAACCTCACTCAAAAAGCCTTGGTTTAATTCCAGATGTCGATATTGAGGGCGAGTGTTCACTAACCCGATATCGTGCGTCGCTAGCATGATCGTGACACCCGCACGGTTGAACTCTTCAAACAAGCGTAATACACGACTCGATAGTTCAGGATCTAGGTTACCAGTTGGTTCATCCGCTAAAAGCAGAGTTGGACGGTTAACCACAGCGCGAGCAATACCGACCCGTTGTTGTTCACCCCCAGAGAGCTGGCTTGGCAAACAACGGGCTTTATCTAATAAACCGGTTTTGTCCAACGCAGCGCTGACTCGACGTTTAATTTCGTTTTCAGAAATAGATTCTATACGCATAGGCAGAGCGACGTTATCGAAGATCGAGCGATCCATAAGTAGGCGGTGATCTTGAAAGACAATCCCGATGTTACGGCGTAAAAAGGGAATGTCTTTGGCTGGGATACGAGTAATATCGTGATCGTTAAACCAAACACGTCCGTCAGTTGGACGCTCTATCGCGCAGATCAACTTCAGCAAGGTACTTTTACCAGCACCAGAGTGCCCGCCTAAAAATGCCATCTCTCCTCGTTTGAGATGAAAGTCCACTTTTTGGAGCGCTTGTCGTCCGCCTCGGTAGGCTTTGCTCACTTGCTGAAATTTGATCACCGAAAATTCCTCTTACGATCACTCATATCAAATTTAAAACGGTAGCAGGTTAAGAATAAACCACTTTGCTACACGCGTTACTCTTCGCGGCTAAATAGTGCTTCAATAAAGTCTTTCGACTCAAATGGACGCAGGTCGTCAATGCCTTCACCCACGCCAATGTAGCGGATTGGAATCTGGAACAGGTCAGCAATTGAGAAAATTACGCCACCTTTCGCTGTACCATCTAGCTTAGTTAGCGTAATGCCCGTTACTGGTGCCACGTCACTAAACAACTTCGCTTGGCTAATCGCATTCTGACCGGTACCTGCATCTAGCGTTAACATGATTTCGTGCGGTGCAGAATCATCGATCTTCTTCATTACACGAACAATCTTGCGTAGCTCTTCCATCAAGTTGCTCTTGTTCTGCAAACGGCCTGCAGTATCTGCAATCACAACATCAACACCACGCGCTTTCGCCGCTTCAATCGCATCGTAGATAACAGACGCGCTATCGGCACCAGTGTGCTGAGCGATAACCGGAACATCATTACGCTGCCCCCAAACCTGAAGTTGTTCAACCGCTGCCGCACGGAAGGTATCACCCGCCGCCAGCATCACTTTCTTGCCTTCACTTTGGAATTGTTTCGCCAGCTTACCGATAGTGGTTGTTTTGCCCACGCCATTCACACCCACCATTAAGATAACATAAGGTGTTTTAGTGGTATCAACAACCAGTGGCTGTTCCACTTGGCTCAAGATTTCTGACATCTCTTCTTTAAGCAGACCATAAAGCGCTTCACCGTCTTTTAGGTCATTACGGGATGCTTTTTCTGTTAGGTTTTCAATGATCTTCACGGTGGTATTCATACCCACGTCGGCGATCAGAAGTTGCTCTTCTAATTCTTCAAACAGGTCTTCATCGATTTGCTTGCCTTTGAACAAACCAAAGAAGCCAGCACCAATGTTTGCTTTAGTACGGCTTAGGCTACGCTTAAGTCGTGCAAAGAAGCTTTCTGTCGGCTTCTCTTGAACTTCTTCAACCTTAGATTGAGAAGCAATCACTTCTTCCTGTTCTGCTTCTGCTTCTGCTTCTGCTTCTGCTTCTGCTTCTGCTGCGACAGGCTGCTGATCTTGTTGAGCCTCTTCAAGCGTTTGCTCTGACTCCGCAAGTTCAGATTCAACAGACTTAGGTTCCGTTGATTTAGCGTCTTCAACTTCAGGTGCGACCTGTTCAGCCTCAACTTGTGATTCAACTTCAGTTTGATCTTCAACGTTTTCTACGTTCGCTTCATTCTGAGTTTTTGGGCTTTGTTCTTCTTCACCAAAACCAAGCCACGATAATAATCCGCGCTTCTTTTTTTCCGTCATCAGAGGAGTTTCCTAGATCTACTAATTAGCTGTATTGACTTAATACACGTCGACTCTTTGCTATTGTTATACAATACAAGCTTGTACAAACGAATAGTAAAGAAAAATGACAAAGCAGTGATAAGTTTGCTTTTAGCTTGATACACTTTGTCATTGTAAATTTATTTAATACTCGAACCCACTTAAATTGGGCTCGGTATAGTATCACTTTATTAGCGGTCAAAAAATCTATGGTAAGACGTCGCCAGCAAAACACATCACAAAAAAAGCCATCCGGAGGCTTTGTTCGAATTATTAGTGGCTCATGGAGAGGTAGAAAGCTGCCTGTTCATGATTTAGAAGGATTACGCCCAACCATTGACCGAGTCAAAGAAACACTCTTTAACTGGGTGGCACAAGATATCCCACATTCGACCTGCTTGGATGTATTCGCCGGTTCTGGTGGTCTAGGTTTTGAAGCCGCTTCTCGCCAAGCAAAAATGGTGACACTGCTCGAAATGAATCAAAAAGCGGCCAAACAGCTTTCTGATAACGCGAAAGAGCTCAAAGCAGACAACATCAATGTAGTCAACACTGATGCTATCTCTTTTCTTAAGCAGCCAGGCACTCCTTACGATATGGTCTTTCTCGATCCTCCATTTCGTAAAGGCTTACTCGCAGAAACAGTACAACTGCTTGAGAGCAACGGTTGGCTTGCCGACAACGCCATCATTTACGTCGAGACAGAGAAAGAGCTAAAACTCGAAGCTATGCCAGAAAACTGGGAATTACACCGCGATAAGACCACTGGCCAGTCGAGCTACCGACTGTTCAATCGAATCACTGAAGAATAGGAGTTATTGAATGAAGTTCTTGCTTCCACTAGCAAAAGCAGCCATCGCCTTTGTTTGGTTTATCTTAATCGCCAATATTTTCTACCCATTCCCGGGTAATGCTGCGATTGCGCTTTATATCATGACAGCATTCTTATTCTTCATGCACGGCCTGCAAATGCTGATTTTCATCGGTGCTTTTGGCGATAAGATCGAAATGTCACGTTGGGAGAAGTGGTCCATATTGATTTTCGGCGTCTTTGCCCTACTCGATATCCGACGCAAACACATGATGTAATAAAGCTTAAGCTTAGATATAAAACGCTTAGCGACAGAAAACATCATGACAGAAACAGTTGATACAAAAGCGCCGCTCATTTGAGCGGCGTTTTTTTATTCAGCGATGATACTGATGTTAGCCCATGTAGCCCTTTACACCATCTAGGAACATTTGCGTCGACAGCATAACCAACAACAGGCCCATCAAGCGTTCGATGGCTTTAAGGCCTCTCTCACCTAGTACTCGTAGGAAGAAGCCATTAAACATCAGAATAAAGAAGGTGGCGCCCCAAGCCAGCATCACTGCGCCTGAAAGCTCTAACATGTTGTCAGGGTGCTGTGTCGACAACAGAATCAATGCCGCAATCACTGAAGGGCCAGCAATCATAGGGATCGCCATCGGCACAATAAACGGTTCTTCACCCGCCGCGAGGCCAGTAATACTACCCGCACTTGGGAAAATCATCTTAATCGCGATGATAAACAGAATAATACCGCCAGAGATACTCAAGGTTTCAGGCTGCACATGCAGGAAGTTCATGATGCTTTGACCAGCAAACAAGAACAGCAGCAGGATAATCAGCGCAAACATGAGTTCACGAACAAGAACAATACGGCGACGCTTCGGATCAATATGCTTAAGGATAGAAAGCACGATTGGTAAGTTGCCAAGCGGATCCATAATAAGAAACAGCATGGTCGCTGCAGATAAAATTTCCATAAGTTTGTCTCGAAATCGTAAGTGCGCGGAGTATAGCAGCCTCAAGATTGATTTTCGAACACAGTAACAAACTTAGGAATTTACGTTATTGGAAGGGTATTTATGAGAGCCAAACGAGGGAGAAATGGTCGGAGTGGAGCCGAGAATATCGCATCCACTCGCTAATCACAGTTCACTGTTCACCGGCGACAAGAACTGATGGTCATTCAAGATCAGTGATTACAAACACGTTCGCGATTAGTGCAAAGCTTGTCATCAATGATCACGACCTTTTCCATTTTCAGGAAAAACTTCAGTAGGCCATCCAAATCCAGACCGTTCAGCTTACACGTATGAAAGCGAGCTTCAGCGCCATAGGTTTGAGCAAGCTCTTGCGTCAACTCTTCACGAGTCAGTGGCTTTTCACTCAGTAAGTTTAAAACGTTGTGTGCATGAATTTCGGTAGTCATAAGTCTATCTCATGTTAAATGAAGTAGACGTAGAGTACCTACTTTCATCTGAGCTGCCTTGATGTAGCTCAGAGTTAAGCTAGCTCTACCCTAAATGGTGAGGGAAGCAACGATGAGAGCGTGTGCAAGAAAGTAACTGCCCGTTACCCAAAAATAAGCGCCCTTAATTGGGCTGCGATAGAAATTTAGGGCGTACGCCAATGCGGAAAGCAGCAGCACGCAGCAACCAACAAAACCAACAGCATGTGATAGCTGAGGCTCAAGTAACCAGACTTCACCAGAAGCCCAAGCAAGCTGAATGAGTACAATACCCATGATAACCACTGGAAAAACGAGTTTGTCTAAGCGAGGGAGTAATAGGAAGAAAGCAACGATACATGCAGCTAACAGCAGCGCGAACAACCACCAGACCATTTCTCCTGATAGCTGTAACCAAAATGCTTTGCTGTAACAAAGTTGAGCCAACAGGAAACACACAAAATGCAGAAGACGTTTTTGAGTAACAGTATGAAGCACATCTGCGATCGCGGATATAGCTAACCCAGCGACTACCCAATAGGTAAAATCAACGACAACAGATTGAGTTAGAGCAATAATCGCCAATAATACAAAGGTAAAGACCTTATACAATAAAGCCTGACCGATATGCCCATGTTTCGTTCCTGTTATTGCTCCAATACCAGACAAGGAAACCGCCAACCAACTCCACATATCATTTGCCCTATTGCTTTTAATCGTCGCCAGTCTAGGCACACGGATGTTGATGTAAAGCCTCAGCCCTTCAAAATTGGATCTTGATTACGCTTCCACTAAAAAGAGCATCTTTAGATTGAAGTCGTCACAATACCTGCAGCGATAGTGATTATTCCTTTTAAAATAGACTCATTGTTCGGAAAACTCATATAAATTGACGCTAGAGAACCCAAACTTAAATTCCAATCACTTCTATCCTGCCAACGCCACAATATGTCGCTATATATTGCAAATACCACATAACTAAAAGTTCAAAATCAAATACACAAAAATATTAAAAACAAACACTTAAAATCAAAAAACAGACTTACATAGAACTTTCCAACACTATACAAACCTAGACTTACAAAGTGCGTAAATTACCTTTATAAAAACCACTTTGTCAGGTTTCGCTAAGCTTCCTGTCAAAAAACCATCACAAAAATTAAACCTAAAACCTATAAAGCTTAATTAAACAA
>NZ_JBFRSN010000368.1:0-6292 GCF_041473595.1 Vibrio sp. 10N.222.46.A1 | reverse complement strand
TCGATAACTTCGTTAGAATTTTTGGTTGTAGAATAACTACTTATCGAAAAATTCTGCCTTGTTCTCAAGCTTTTTTCCTACGCTATGTTTGATCACTTATTTACTGTGATTGGTATTACTCAAGTGAAAGCCGAACAACACAGGTGCCATGTCATCGAAAATGTTTCGTTAAGCGGTTTAAAACAGGTTCTTTAAGCTCTTTCCATCTGTCTATCAAGAGTAGATCGAATAAACGAGCATGAGCCTTTAGCTGCCTTGAAGTGACTCGGTGCACAAGTTAGTAAGTGTAAATACGTTCTTGATAAAATGGGATACATGTTCGCAGCCAATTTGTGAGACGCTTGATCTAGTGTCAGTCGAATCACAAGGAAGTTGAATGCATCACTTTAATATCCGCGCTCTTGAGTATTTAAACGCGTTGTCTAAGTATGGCTCATTGCGTAAGGCATCCAAGATGATGAATGTTGACCCTGCTGCAATGAGCAGAATGCTGACCCAGCTCGAAGCGCAAGCGGAAATGAAAGTATGGGAGCGCAACAACCGCCAATCACTGTTGACTGAGGCGGGTAATGAACTGTTGCATTACTATCGTTCCATTGTTCGTGGAGAGGCTGCAGTGCTTACTCGACTAGCCAAGCTTAAAAACCTCAAAGGAGGCAGTGTCAGTATTGCCATCGGTGAAGGGTTTATTACCAACTTGGTGTCAAAGCCGATGCAAACCTTTATGACCCGTTATCCTGATATCAACCTTTCTATTGAAATTGCTGGGGCATTGGACGCGGTCAAGATGTTGGAAGATCAACAGATAGACTTCGCAATAACCTATGCTTCTGCTCCACATCCTAAGCTGCACTCCCACGTTGAACGTAGTCATCCGCTCGAATTGATTGCTCCGAAGGGGCACTTCCTTACGATGAAAGAAGCGCCAGTGGTAATGCAAGATATTCAAGACGCTTCTCTTGCCTTGATCGATAACTCGACCGGTATGGGGAGGCTGGTAAAGCAGGCTGAACAAATTTCCCACCTTACCTTGCAGCCAAAGCTTCAAACCAATTCGGTGACCGCACTGACTAACTTTGTATCAGCAGGATTGGGCGTCACCTTTATGCCTAAGCTCACTGTGATCGATGAAATAAAGTCAGGACAGATTGAAGTGGTTGCGACCGAGTTGGAGATGCTATCGAAGGCGACGGTTAAGGTTCAATCTTTAAAAGGCCGCGCACTCACGCTACAGGCCGAAACCTTGTTAGATTTCTTACTTGAAAACGCCACTTTCTTGAGTCATGACGCTTACAATATCTAAGAATAGTAGATTTACTTAGCGACTCCTTCTAAGCGTCCAAATACCGCCAATATCACAGTTCCAAACTGCCGAATTCGTTTTTAAGTTGAATTGAGTTTTTGTCAACGCACACTCTATTGATAAGTCAACATACGCGGAATAAGTTACAAATTATTAACGAAACGAGTTTTAGACTGACAGCTGTGTTCGACAGATTTTGGCTTTGTCGGGCATTAGGGGAAGAGAATGGAAGTTATTGTAATTGGTAGCGGTGTTATTGGGTTAACCAGTGCTTGGTACCTGGCGAAAGAAGGTCATACAGTGACGGTTATTGATCGTCAAGATAGCAGTGGCAAGGAAACCAGCTTTGCGAATGCAGGGCAAATTTCTTACGGATATTCTTCACCATGGGCGGCACCGGGGATTCCGTTGAAAGCAATGAAATGGCTTACCCAAGAGCATGCGCCTCTAAAAGTGAAGCCGTCACTTTCTCCTGAATTAGTTGCTTGGGCGACTAAGATGTTGGCCAACTGTAATGAAGCCAAGTACGCCATGAATAAGTCACGCATGTTAAGAGTGGCAAACTTCAGTCGAGAGTGTCTTACTCATCTAAGAACCAGTGAAGATTTAGCTTATGAGGGCAGGCAGAAAGGCACCTTGCAAGTATTCAGAAGCGAGAAGCAACTCGATGCTATTCAGCAGGATATGAAGCTATTAACAGAGAGTGGGATCGAACACTCGCTGTTTGATGTTGACCAGTGTCTGTCAGTGGAGTCGGGTTTAGCGGACGTCAAAGACAAGCTGGTGGGCGGCTTATACTTACCTCATGATGAAACCGGTGATTGCCATCAGTTCTGTTTAACCTTGACTGAGAAAGCCAAGCAACTCGGTGTTAGGTTCGTGTTTGATACTGAAGTGGTAAGTTTGAATCATCAGAATCAAGCCATTGAGACTATTACAACGACTCAAGGCGAGTTTAAAGCGGATGCTTACGTGGTCGCGTCAGGAAGCTATTCTCGAGAACTATTAAAGCAAGTCGACTTGTCTATACCGGTTTACCCAGTGAAAGGATATTCACTAACATTGCCTATCGTGAATGTAGATAAGTCACCGACTTCGACTGTTATGGATGAAACCTACAAGGTCGCGATGACGCGATTTGATGATCGTATTCGTATCGCGGGTACGGCAGAACTCGCTGGTTTTGACTACCTAATCCCAGAAAAACGCAAAGCCACGATTGATATGGTGATAAAAGATCTTTTCCCACAAGCGGGGGACTTTTCTAAGGCTGAATACTGGACTGGGCTAAGACCAATGACGCCAGATGGCACGCCTATCATCGGCAAGACGCCTATCAAAAATTTATTTACCAATACAGGTCATGGAACATTAGGTTGGACAATGGCATGTGGCTCAGGAAAGATCTTAGCAAGCATAGTCAGTGGCTCTGCCTGTGATATTAAATCTGATGACTTAAGTATCCATCGTTATTTGTAACAACATGATGTAGTGATGGTGAAAGTAACCCCATTCTAAGTTTTAGAATGGGGTTGTTTTTTCTGGGTGGGTATCGAAAGTTATCTGGTGGTGGTTTCTAGTACATGGGTAAATCTATCCCACGATTTCTGGTCAGCTTCTTGTTGATAGTTGTTTGAGCCGAATACGGTAAAGGCATGTGGCGCACCACTGTAGGTGATCATTTCATGCGGAACCTTGCTTGATTCAAGTTGAGCTGCGAGGCTTCCAAAGTCGTGCATTGAGATCATGGCGTCTGCTGTACCATGGAACACGACAACTGGAGCTTTTGTCTCAGAGTAGTCTTGTCCTTTAGGTGTCGATAAACCGCCATGGAAGGTGACATAAGCTTTCGATGGGATGCCAGCACGAGCGGCTTCTAAAACGGCTGCGCCACCAAAACAGTAACCCATTATCACGTTGTTATCTAAGTTACCACCAAGCCTTTTCGCTTCCATCGCTCCCGCATTAAGTAGTGCCCGCATTTTTTCTCTGTCTTTATACAACTCGCCTGTGTGTTGTTTTTTGTCTTTCACTTCGGTAGGGCGAATGCCTTTACCAAATAGGTCGATGGCGAACACGTTGTAACCGAGTTCGTTGAGCATCTCAGAACGTTTCTTTTCGTAATCAGTTAAGCCATCCCAATCGTGAATTAGCAGCACCAAAGGCGCTTGGTCACTGGCTTCACTCCAATAACCTTCGTAATCCATACCATCGACTTGGTAAGTGATGTTTTCTCCTGAAATCGCAGAGAAGGGCAGTAAAACTGAAAACAGGCCGAGCGTAGTGATTGTTCGCATGCGTGATTCCTTTCGATGACAATTGATGTTCCAATCGAAAGTATAGATAACGCGATGATTCTCGCCAGATTTCAGTTTATAACTTGAATAGCTAAACTGGAGAATAAAGGAAAAAAATTACCAAGATGTGTTGGTTTTGCTAATGCTCATCTCCGGATACTTCCGCTGATAGCGCGGCAACATCGATTCATTGCCTAAGATGCCGCCTTGATGAATATAGATGATGGTCTTAGTTGGGTTGTCTTGTTGCCACTGTACTAAGCATTGCCACATCAAAGGGTCATAGAGCAGGTCAAACTCAATGTCAGTTTGCTCTTGCAGGTCTAACCAAGTTTGATAATCCTGCTGATACAACTTACCAAAATGGTGTTTGGTTTTGAGCGGTAAAATCTGTGGGTGATCGGATTCGCCAAGTTCATCGAATTGCTGAGTTAAATAGTCATTACCACCTACACACGCACAGGTTAACACCGGGATATTGTGTACTTTTAAATGCTTATGTAGATACAGAGCCGTACTGCCTGTACCAGCGGGTAGTGCCACCACAAAATCGTGTTTGTTTTCGAAGCGCGTCCAGCTGAGTATTTCCATCGCCAGTTGCTTCACGCCATATTCAGAAAGCTGAGAACGTCCACCTTCAGGTAACACAATACAATCGGAACCTGGTTGCCTTATTTGTCCAATATACGCTTGTGGATGAAGCTCAGAGCCTGTTTCTTTGACTGAAATAACCTTAGCCCCAAGATCGATAGCGCCACGGTAGTTGCCGAGTGGGCGTTCTTGTAGCCATTGAGGAAGGTGGTCGACGTAAAACTCAAGCGTCCAGCCTCTGATTTTTGCAAGTGCGGCTAGCGAGAACAAGGAGTTAGCTTGAGCGGACCCATAGCTTATTAGAGTGGTGGTGTTTGGGTGATCGTCTTCCAGTAGCTTCATGAACTTTCTGGCTTTGTTGCCGCAAAAGTGGGAGTGAAGCTTATCGTCTCGCTTTAAGAAAAAGGTGTGATCGTTGTATTGATGCTGAGTTACAGGGCTATTATTTAGTTTCATCGCACTTAGACAAAATGCTGACTCAAGAGCCAGCATTTTTAAATCAAAAAGGACTACTGAGTATCTAGTAGCTAGCGAGCGCTGTAAACCAACTAAATCAAGTTTTCATAGGGTATTGAGCTTCGTATTACGAGTTTGCTTGCTTTAATGTGGATAAGGAGGAATCTGTCTGAAAGGCGATTCTTGCAGTACACCCTCCAGAGTTGCGATTGACCAACTCAAAGTCCCAATGGAATCGCTGGCACAAGTCGTCGACAATCAATAAACCTAATCCATGACCATTCGGATTGTACTGTTCCTGAAGGCCTTCTCCTTGGTCTTCAATTACCAGGTTGTCTTGTGAGAGAGTGATGCTCACTGTGCCACTATTGGTCGCTGCAATCGCATTTCTCAACAAGTTGCCAACCAACATGTTCATGATCGCACTGGTGGCTTGAATTATAGGCTCAGATTGAACGAGTAGGGATATTTCGACTGCTTTCTCATTTGCTTGTAACGTATTTTTGGAAACGATGGTCTCTAATTCTTGCTGGCTAAACAAGCGCAGCGGTGCATCGTCACTATTTCTTTCGTAACGAACTAGGCCAAGCAGGGCATCGACCATCTCAGACATCTGAACAATGGCTTCATCAATGCGTTCAACCTGCCGAGATTGAAACTCGGTTGTTTCGCTTCTCAATAGCAATTTATTCGCACCACGAGCAACGGTTAGTGGTGTTCTTAACTCATGGCTTGAGTATCGAGCAAAGGCTTGTTCACGCTTGACCAAGGAATTGATTTCTCGACGATACTGATTCAGTTGATCGGTTAGCTGACGAAATTCAACTGCCGCATCATCACTCACACCGAACTCTTCGTTGAGATTGAGTTTATTCGACTCAAGTTGCTCAGACAGAGAGTTGAATGGTTCAATCAGTCGTTTTGACAGTCGATAGAGCAGAGCACCAAAACTAAAAATTAAGATAGAAAGTAACGTGAGCACAAAGGCGGTCGCGTACACAAGTTCAGAAATAGCAAATTCAACACGGTCTATTTCGGAAAGTAGGATTATTGGGTGGGTTTTTCCTTTGTCAGAATACTCGCCAACATAGACCATTCTTGACTCTGGCTCTTCGCCGATCTCTCCGAGAAAGCTCTCTTTATTTGCAATGAGCTTATAATATTCGGGAGGTACGAATGACGGGTCGTTATAGGCGACGGTCAGATCATCAATTCTTAACTCACCACTTTCTCCGGCTTGAAATAGCTCGACGGCGTAATTGCGGTCAATCAAGATGCGTCTTTCACCGACCCGGTCTTCAGACATGTAGAGCGCGACAATAAAAACGACATAGACGAACGCAGACACAATCACGGCCATTAGCCCAAAGAAAACAGCTAAGCGGCCGGTGAGGGTTTTAGTGCTTGTCAGAAAGTTGGAAATCAATTAGATGACTCCAAGCGGAATCCTATTTTAGGAACCGTAATCAACATTTGACTGTCAAAAGGCTTGTCGAGTTGATTTCGTAATTGATAGATGTGACTGCGCAGCACATCATTATTGGGTTCATCTTCTTCCCATAATTTGTAGGAGATATCTTCACGAGTCACCACTTCCGGTGCGTTTTGGCAGAGCATCTCAAGTATGGTGTAAGTGGTTGGGTTT
>NZ_JBFRSN010000367.1:0-5665 GCF_041473595.1 Vibrio sp. 10N.222.46.A1 | reverse complement strand
GAACACAAAGACTACTCAACTCGCTGTAAACTGATTCGAATGATTTTCCAAGATCCGAACACCTCGCTAAATCCACGCATCCAGATTGGTCGAATCCTTGAAGGACCGTTGAAGCGAAATACCAACATGCCACCAGAAGCCCGCATGCGCCGCGTAAAGGACACATTATTACGTGTTGGGCTTCTACCAGAACATGCTTACTTCTATCCTCAGATGCTTGCTGCAGGCCAGAAGCAGAGGGTTTGTTTGGCTCGCGCATTGATACTTCAGCCTTCCATCATTGTGGCTGATGAAGCGTTGAATGGTTTGGATATGGCGATGCGTTCGCAAATCATCAATCTGTTCCTAGAACTTCAAGAAGAGATGGGCGTATCGTTCGTTTATGTTTCCCAACACATCGGCATTGTTAAACACATCACAGATAAGATCATCGTCATGCACGAAGGCAATGTGGTTGAAAGTGGCGAAACACATGAAGTACTGACTAACCCAACTCACCAAATCACACAAAGGTTAGTTGAGAGCCACTTCTATAAAGCACCAAGCCATTAATCGGTGATAGCGCTATATTCCGCAAAGGGGAAAGATATGTTACCAAGAGCTTCAATGCTTTCCCTCTTGTTGGCGCTGCTGTCCTTTAATGCAGCAAGCACAACACTCACATGGCTAGATAGAACCTTCGTCGAAACTGCCTTTTATCACGTCGCACTTCAACACGAATATTCACAAGGCGACAAGCTCCTCGCTAAATGGAAACAGCCTATCAAGGTATGGGTTGATCATCGAGTGGGTGATAAAGACCTGCATCAGGAGCTCACGGAACTTCATCTCCAACACTTGTCCGAAGTGACCCAGCACCCCATAACAATCGTTAAAAATAAGTCTGAAGCGAATGTAAAATGGATATACACGAGGCAGAGTCAGTGGATAGCTGAAGCCAAAACTGTACTCAAACTGAAATCGACACAGCATCTAAACAGCGCTATCTGTACTGCAGGTTATCGAACTAATTCCAAAGGGGAGATTGTATATGCAGGAATTGTGATCCCAGTAGATCAAGCGAGAGCAAGAGGAAAGCTGGTCGCATGTATCGTGGAAGAGATCACACAGGTTCTAGGCCTGCCGAATGATTCAGATAAAGCCTACCCTTCTATTTTCAATGATCACACGCCAGAAGACTTGTTATCCCCCTTAGATGTAGTGCTGCTAAAGCTACTGTATGAGCCTCAATTGAAAGTGGGAATGACAAAAGAACAGGCAAAACCAGTTGTGCGAAAAATACTGAAAAGATACAGCAAAACAGGTGTACTTCAGCAAGCTTCTAAAGCAGCACAGCAGGCGCCTTTGTATCAACTTATTGGGTATTGACGAAAATACGTTGGAAAGTAGCTTAGAAGGGAAGAATAGAACAACAGCGTTGCCCGAGGTAAGACAACGCTGGCTTACAATTTGACGAGAGAATTAGCGCTTAGCAGCCTGCTTCTTCAGCTCGAAGTCGAACTCATCCGGGAACAAGATAACACCTTCTTCCTGTTCGTTCGGGAACACAACAACTGCAAGCTCGTCGTCTTCTAGACCGTTAGTCCAACGGCTATGCCATTTGTTTAGTGAAATAGACTCAGCTTTACACTCAGACCAATCACCCGTCGCCCAAGACTCCGCAAACTCTTGATTTGGCCATACAGGAACACAGTCTTCATCTTCTGTGTTCAGCATTACACAACCGTGTTCATCGGTTAAGATCCATACTTCACGGTTCGCTACGATTTCTTTCACACAGTACTTCAGGCGTTGCTCACCCGTATACTTATTGATTTCAGCGATTTTTTTATCGTCTAGCTGTGTAGTCATCTCAATTTCCTACTTTAGTCAGTAACTATGTTCTTAAAGCTATTTTATGCCGAGTGTTTTTAACTTCAAACACTATCGATGAAGAAGAAAGCCTACTTCAAAGAAAAACGCCTGCTAAATTAGCAGGCGTTTATAATTAAGCGACTTGGTTAAACAAGCTCGCCTTGAAGCCAAGGCCAACCTTGCTTCTTACGGCTCAATGTATTTTCCATCATCAATACACCGTCTTTCTCGAATTTAACCAGCTTATCAGCCCACTCACCTTTGTATAGAAGACGAGTTTGAGCTGTAGTGATATCTGTCAGCATTACTGCAGCGAATGCTAGACCATCTTTCTCACAACGCGCTTCAAGATCAGCTTCTAGCGCTTCGATCATGCCGTCTACTTGCTCAAGAGTCGCAAGCTCAACTTGACCAACAACAACATCACGACCGTTGAATGGGTAGCCTTTAAGGTCTTTTTCTACTAATTGTGCCGCAGATAGGCCTTCGATGTTTGTCTTAGCGATTAGAAGCGCTTTGATAAATGCATCAACGTCAGTCACGCCAGCGATTTCAGCAAGCTCAGCAACCGCGTCTTTGTCTTTTTGAGTACATGTTGGAGAAGCAAAACCAACTGTGTCTGAAAGAATTGCAGACATCATCAGTTTAGCGATTTGTTGAGAGATAGCGTGACCTTCAATCTTGAACATGTTGAAAAGTACTGTATTTGTACAGCCAACAGGCCAGATCCAAGCTTCCATAGGGTTAACTGTCATCACGTCACCTAGACGGTGGTGATCGACAATACCTACGATCTCTGCTTCAGCTACATCGTCTGGTGCTTGTGCAAGATCTGAGTAGTCTACTAGCCAGATTTTCTCACCAGCAACAGAAGTACGAAGTTCTGGCTTTTCAGCACCAGCGACTTCTAGAATGTGTTGAGTTTCGCGGTTGATCTCGCCTTGGCGAATTGGTGTCGCTTCCTCGCCACGAGCTTTAAGAAGCTCAGTTGCAACTAACGCACTACAAATACTGTCACTATCAGGGTTTTTGTGACCAACAACTAAAATCATGTTTCTTCCTATTACACTAACAATTATGACTCTACCTTTAGAGTCTCTCTTTATTAGGCATACTTTACCTCATTTTTTTAGATTGGTCATGTTTCGTGGGTTTGGCCAATGGTAACAAAAGATAAAAAAACAACGAATGCAATTGATAATTATTATCATTCGTATATGATTATCTTAATACACAAATTTTGAGTGACACTTATGGATCGACTAATCTCTTTTTTGCCAAGCAGCAGCGCTGCGAAAACAACTCAGTTTTCACTGTCTTTTAAGCGCCTGCTTTTACCTATTTCACTTGCGGCGTTAGTTGCAGCTCCTGCTACGCGAGAATTGACGGTCACTACCTTGTCTGACGCCTTCTGGGCAGTGTCATGTTACGTTGCGCTAACCCTAGCGATTTACCACTGGTTAAGTCTATACATCAACAAAGATAACGTCTTCAATAAGCTCGTCCATCAATCTCGTTCAAACCAAGTTGTATTCGCCGCGCTAATGGGCGCATTGCCAGGCTGTGGGGGAGCGATTGTGGTCACCACACAATTTATTTCAGGCAAACTCGGATTTGGTGCGGTTGTGGCTGTACTCGTCTCAACCATGGGTGACGCGGCATTCCTGTTAATTGCTAGCGAACCCAAAACAGGTTTAGCCATGATGGCGATGGGTGTAATCGTGGGTACCGCCTCAGGACGAATCATAAACTTGTTTCACGCAGACGACTTTTTACGCCCGAAACAGGCAGAGAGAAATGAAGCGGAAAACAGCTGTACCTCACAACCTCAAGGTCAAAGCCCTGTCTCTAAAAAAGCGATAAACCTTCAGGGTTACCTATGGTCTGTGCTTATTATTCCGGGAGCCGCTGTTGCCCTGCTTGGCTCTTTTCAAATCGATGTAAACCAGTTGCTGACACTGCCTGAGATGTCTATGGAATGGACGGGAACGATTTTACTGATCAGCTCGATGTTTTTGTGGGGGCTTACTCGTGAAATTGAGGATTACAAATCGGCCGTAAGTGAAGATGAAAAATGTATAGGTTCTCACCCACTACAAAAAACAGCTCAAGATACAAACTTTGTCACTGCATGGGTGGTGGTGGCTTTTCTTTTCTTCGAGTTTGGCTCTGTGCTTGCAAATGTCGATTTTGCGACGCTATTCTCAAGCTGGGGGATGATGCTCCCCCTGGCGGGTGTGTTGATGGGCTTACTGCCGGGGTGTGGTCCACAATTGTTGGTCACTAGCCTTTACCTTTCAGGTGCACTGCCACTTTCAGCTCAGGTCGGTAACGCAATTTCAAATGATGGTGATGCTTTATTCCCTGCTATCGCAATGGCACCGAAAGCGGCTCTTGTGGCCACATTATATTCAGGCATACCCGCATTAATCTGTGCATACGGTTATTGGTTTATGTTCGAAATTTAACTCAAGCTGATTCAATTCCATAGGTCTCTATTAGGTCGATACTTTGTATCGGCCTTTTTGTTTCCGTCTGCCTAAGCCCTTACAACAGATTCTTTATACATTCCCTTCCTGCTTCATTGTTCGTAGTTCATAGTTCTACAGCCTATCTCAAACGGCACGTCGTTATAGCCGGTCTCAAAAACGCCCCCTGTTGGCGCTATGACAATGCTTAATTACAAATTCCGCACACAGGCTAGAAAAACAAAAAGCCTCTGTAAGAGTGCTTACAGGGGCTTTAATTCAAGCTTTAATCTTGGTTCTTAAGTACAAGACTTAAGAAACTTCGATTGGACCACCGAATGAAGTTACTGGAGGCAGTTTGCCTTGGAACTTCTCGAAGTTAACCAAACATGTGTTTGCTGACGTTGCTTGAGCAAGTTCAGACGTACCGATGTCTTGAGTTAGTGTGTTTGGATCGCCGTATGTATCTAGCGCCCCCACTTTCTCGTTGATCGGGCCGTACCAAGCGCCTTCTTCGATACGAACAACACCAGGTGCGTAGCTATCCATTAGAACAGCACCTGCTAGTAGTTGACCACGGTCATTGAACACACGTACTACGTCGCCATCTTTGATGCCTTTCTTCTTAGCATCGATTGGGTTGATGTAGATTGGCTCACGGCCTTGTACCGCGTAAGTCGCACGCCACTCTTCAGATTCACACATCTGAGAGTGAAGACGCTTGTCTGGGTGACAAGATTGTAGCCAGTACGGATGTTTGTCAGAGCCTGGACCACCGTGTGAACGTTCAGATTTCTCAAACCACATAGGGTGTTCTTGACAGTGCTCGTAACCCATGTTGCCAACAGTACGGCTTGTGATTTCGATGAAACCAGAAGGCGTACCTAGTGCGTTGATCTCTGGATCTTCACGGAATGAAGCGTGACGAGTCCATGGCTTACCTTTACCGAAGTCTAGGAAACCTTTCTCCCAGAACTCAGCAAACTCAGGCATTTCGAAGCTGCCTTCGTTTGATGCACGACATTCGTCATACAGAGATTTAACCCACTGCATTTCGTCCATACCACGCGTATAATCGTCGTAACGACCCCAACGCTTAGTTAGGCTAGACATAATCTCGAAGTCAGTTTTAGACTGGAACAGAGGATCGACTAGTTTGTGCATCGCGATCAAACCACGACCAGAGTACGCGCCGTAACCATCAATATCGTTACGTTCCCACTGAGTACATGCAGGAAGCACGATATCAGAGTGACGACAAGTTGCAGTCCAAGCGAAATCAACAGCCACTACAGTTTGTAGGCTCTTGAATGCTTTACGCATCTTGTTGCGATCTTGGTGGC
>NZ_JBFRSN010000366.1:0-2378 GCF_041473595.1 Vibrio sp. 10N.222.46.A1 | reverse complement strand
ACCGAGTTAATAATGGCATTGTGATCACCGAGATGCTGGAGCCTATAGATGTCTCTGGATACAAGCTCAGCGACGCAAGAGAGTTAGCGAATCGCTGCCATGCCTTGATGGCTGAAAAAATCGCACAATTAGATGCCGAAGTGGCTCGTTTAGAAGCACAGAAAAACCCAGAGCTGGATTCAGACCGTTCTTCTACGAGCTAACTCGCAACGAACCCACTGAGTCATCGCTCAGTTACTTAAAAAGACACTCAACGATCGCAACTCTCATTGTTCTTGTTTTACTTGCTGGCGCTTATCCGCAAAATAAAAACAGGCGTTAATGGCTTTAAAGAGCAATGGGAGTAAACGATGGAAGTGATTCACCATGGCGGAAAACATACTGTCACAGGATCTTGTCACGAACTAAGAGATTCAGGCCAAGCGGTGCTCATCGACTGTGGCCTTTTTCAAGGTTCGGATGCACGTTCTCTTGATATTGAATTTGAAACTTCCCACCTCAACGCTCTGCTGCTGACCCATACCCACATTGATCATATTGGTCGATTACCTTGGTTACTCGCCAGTGGCTTTAACCAACCGATTTATTGCACTCAGGCGACGGCTGAACTCGCTCCTTTAATGATTGAAGACGGCCTAAAACTGCAAGGGCTCAGTCATAAACAATCTAAACTCATCCTTAAAAAAATTCATTCGTTGATTGCTCCCAAGCCTTACGGAGATTGCTTTCCCATCACGTCCACACAACAAAACAACGGAAAGGATCATCATAGGCCAAATACTCTGTATGCTCGTTTTCAACCTGCAGGGCATATCTTAGGTTCGGCCTATATAGAGATTAAGTTACCCAACCAAGAAGTAGTGGTCTTTTCAGGCGACTTGGGCCCTAGTAACACGCCACTGCTGCCGGATCCTAAACCACCACAACAAGCCGACTATCTGTTTATTGAGTCGACTTACGGCACTAGCACGCACGACGATATTGCTTCACGCTCTGAACGCCTCAAATCAATCATTGATCGTTCGTTACTCGATGGCGGCGTTATTCTAATTCCGGCTTTTAGCATCGGTCGAACACAGGAACTACTATTTGATATCGAACACCTAATTTTTGAGCATCAACTCAGCAGCGATATTCCTATCATCCTCGATTCGCCTATGGCAGAAAAGGTGACGCGATCCTACCGACGCTTTAAAGAGTTATGGGGGCAAGAAGCAAAGCAGCGTCTTGAACTGAAACGTCACCCACTCGCTTTTGAGCAGTGCATTACGGTTGATGGACATAGAATGCACAAGAAAATCGTGAATCGCCTCAAGTCGACAGGTGAACCCGCGATTGTGGTCGCAGCTTCTGGAATGTGTCAGGGCGGCAGGATAATGAACTACTTATCCGCTTTGCTTCCCGATAAACGGACGGATGTGATTTTAGCGGGCTATCAAGCACACGGAACGCTCGGACGAGAGCTGCAACAAGGCGAAATGCAAGTTTCTATTGATAACAAAGACGTTGAGGTTAATGCTCAAATTCATGGCATGTCTGGCTATTCTGCTCATGCCGATAAAGAGGATCTCAATCGATTTATAGAGGGCATCGCGACTCCACCGAAAGAGGTGCATTTGATTCACGGTGAGCCAAATACTCAGTCTGAATTCGCTCAAGAACTAAAGGCGCGAGGGTTTGTGGTTGTTTGAAACACGCATCAAACTAGCCACTTTCCCTCAGTAAACATGAAGTCCTCAACTATCGAACCTTCAAAAAACACAGTCTCTTAGACCTGCGAGATCACTCGATGCAGGTGATATATTCCAATCAAATCCATCTCACCACTCATATATCAGCCGTTCATGCTAAGTGGCTTTAACCGCTGTTTTACGCAATTTCGTCTATTGTGCACACCTACCCTTCTTCTGCGCACCTCCCCACCCTTTTGTATTAATCACTATTTATTCACTTTGCAAAACACCAGCCGCAACAATCTGTTGCATAACAAGTTAAATGGAACGATTATCGAATTAGCACTAAGCATTAACAAACACCCTCTATAACTTGCTTTATGTCACAGTAATCCCAATGCGCAGTTAAATAATTTAACACTCGGGTTACAAGTGAAGTATTGTGTTGTTCGAAAAACAATCATAAGCAAAACTAACAGGGAAAATACTCATGCAGTCGTTCGTTGATTTTTTGAATGGAATAATCTGGAGCCCAGTACTTATCTACCTATGTTTAGGTGCAGGTTTGTTCTACTCCATCATGACTCGATTTGTTCAAATCCGTCACTTCTTTGAAATGTGGCGCTTGCTACTTTCGGGTAAAAGCTCATCAAAAGGCATCTCGTCTTTCCAAGCTCTTGCCGTTTCGCTGTCTGGCCGTGTAGG
>NZ_JBFRSN010000365.1:0-7725 GCF_041473595.1 Vibrio sp. 10N.222.46.A1 | reverse complement strand
AGGTTAGTATGGTCTGGCAACAGGTGCGAGCCTTAGCCCATATCGAGGATGTTCGCATTCACGATTTGCGTCATACCTTTGCCAGTTATGCGGTGTTAGAGGGGTTCCCTATTCCGATGGTGTCGAAACTGTCGGGTCACACGCGTATTTCATCCACGCTTCGTTATGCTCACGTGGATGATGTGCAAGTATCGCAATCTGCTGAGGCGATAGGGGAAGTTATTAGTGGAATATTATCAGGCCAGCTTGTGAATAACCCTAAAACTCGAAAAGTGAGAGCCTCCAAATCTAAGCCGACGAAATCTCCCCCTAAACGCAGAGGAAGACCTATCAAAGTAATACCGGAACTGACCGAGAAGGAGGTTGAACGGTTTAGATATGAAGTGGATTTTTGGGAATGGTGATTAAAATATCTGTCGGAATAACATAAGTACATCAAATTTTAAGATTAGGTTTTTTGGTAAAGTTTGTGTTTTGGGGAGTCACACTTGGAGTTCTGTGAATAAGTGTACGCGAGAACTAACGCTTTTCTCTAAATATTAATTATTAATTATTAATTTTAGGCCATTCGATAAAGACTGATAGGTTCGACGCTCTTTGTTTAACATCATAGGGTAGGCAGCTAATCAATGGACAAGAGTAAAGGATTGACGAGAGAGCAAATAAGGTCTTTTCGCCGAGGATGGTTATTTAGGACCATTACCGAGGTTCGCAAATGTCGAATTAATTCAAGATGTTTTAACGGAAGTTAGGGAGATAGCTCAAAGCCCAGAGCCGCATCCCCTGTATGGTCGTTATTCTGTCAGGGATTGGCATTTAGTATCGACGAAAATTAAAGAGTTGCTCACAGATTCAGCTTTGATCCCAAAGCTACAGTCTCTGATTGGAGACGATTTAGCTCTTTGGCGCTCAAAAATTTTTCACAAGAAATCTGGAGAAAACGGTACAGGTTGGCACCAAGAGTGGGGAGATTTCGATGGTGAAGAAATTGGCAATAATAAGCCTAGTTTAAGGCCTAAACATGAAAGGCGGGATCGTTGGTGGAATTTAACTGTTTGGGTCGCCCTTACTGATGTTGAGCTTGATTGCGCTCCGTTGCGTTTCATTCGTGGTTCACATAAAAAACAATATCCTAAAACCATGGTTCCAATGACAGAATCTGAGTTTTGGCATGATCCATTTATTGACTGTAAAACAATCGAAGATGTTGTCGAAAGGGCGAACAATTACACACTAGTATTGGACGTTGATACCAGTGGGCTTTTTGAAAATTATCAAATTAGTGGGAAATCATTCGAGGATGTTAAAGCCTATGTTCGAGCTGAACTTGCAAAATTACCTGCAAAAAAAAACATTGGGTGTAGACGAGAGCCAAGAAGATATAGTGACGATCCCTATGAAAAAAGGGGAATTTGTTATTTTCACGGAAAGAACCATGCATGGTTCTCTTCCTAATACATCTTATAATGACCGGTTTGGCATTAATTTTAGAGTAACGGCAACGGATACGGAAATTTATCCATTTCGACACTTGGGCGACTTTATTGATGGCTCAAACATAGATATCACAAGACATTCGAGCTTACTGCTCTGTGGTAAGGATCTGTCTAACACACGTAACAGTTATACGTGAGAAGGGAGGTTAGAAAGTGATTATCAGCAAACAAATGCATGACATGAATATTCTGAATGATGCTTCTGCCTTACTTGGGTGTTCGACTTCTAAAGAGCTCTATCAAAAATTAAGAGCTTTAATAGAGCGACACGAGACTGTGAGAGTGAAGACAGGAATAAACCTTGTGGCAGCAGAAGGCCCTATGAGTTTACAAGCTCGGGGACTACTAAGTTGTGACTTGGGGTCTAGAGCCTCAGGCGGTTCTATTGGGCGAAATAACCGCTTTTTTACGGGGCTTGATCAAGCTGATGAAATAGAAGCACTTTGCATAGTATTACTTAAGGAATTATTTGAATGCAATCATGCAGACCCTAGGCTTTTAGGAGGGCTTCATGCTAATACGGTTGTCTATGCAGTTCTCAAAAACCATTTCAACGTATCAGATATGTCCACCCTCAATACATTTTATGGTGGTAACTCAAGTAACCATAGTTTAGGCCCCCCGGGGATCTTGAACTATTCCATTTCAGATCTTCCTGTGGATCCGAATACCCTCGAAATTGACTTAAACGCCTTTGAATACATGGCTAAGTTTAGACACCCGAAATTAGTGAGTTTAGGGGCAGGTCTCAACCTTTTTCCCTTTCCTGTAAAAGAGATAAAAGACATTATTTCTCGTTGGGGAGGGATGTTACTTTTTGATGGCTCACATCAAGCAGGGTTGATTGCTGGTGGAGTTTATCCAAACCCTCTGTCTTTGGGAGCTGATATCTACACTGCATCGACAGGAAAGACGTTTAGTGGTCCTCAGGGAGGAGTAATTTGTTGGAATTCGGAAAAGTTTTCTTCTCCGATTAGCACGACTATATTCCCAAAGCTAACTGGTTCACATCAACTTAATCGAATTGCTGCCCTGACGGTCTCATGCTTAGAATTAAAGGAATATGGCCTTGAATATATGGCTCAAGGGATACTTAATGCTAGGCAACTTGCTAGTAATTTACAGGCGCACGGGTTGGAGGTGCTCTGTTCTGATGAAGGCTTTACTGAAACTCATCAAGTTGTTGTGAAATGGACTCGAGAAGAAGGTGCGCGTTTAGCATGCTACCGTCTAGCTGATGTTGGGGTTTTTGCTAATGCAGTCCCACTTCCTGAAGATAGAGAGTTGTTATCTGGGATACGTTTTGGTGCAACAGAAATTACTCGATTAGGGGTTACACAAAGTCAAATAGTTGTTTTAGCTGAGGTAATCGCAGGCGTTCTACAAGGTAATTACAATTTGAAGGAGGCGCGTAATGTAGTAAGTGAGTTAGCCTCAACATTTTCTGGCTTTAAATATAGCTTGGAGGGTGGACAATGATTTCAATTACAGAACTGTTTACTTACTTATTTGTTACGTTGCTATATGCGTTTATGCCCGGTCCTGCAATGCTTTACAGTATTGCTCAAGCTGTGTCAGGAGGGAAGAAAGTAGGAATTATGGCAGCTTTTGGCCTTCATATAGGAGGTTATTTTCATGTAATTTTAGCTGTATTAGGTTTGTCTTCTGTGCTTTTAGCTAATCCTTCTCTCTATTCTGCCATTCAAAAGCTAGGAGCTCTCTATCTTGTTTGGTTGGGTTTCCAACGTATCTATCTATCAAAAAAATTACGTATTACTTCTTGTGAAAGCAATCTTACCTCTCCTAAAAGAACGTTTATTGATAGTGTCATTGTAGATATTCTGAACCCTAAAGCCGCAATTTTCTATCTTGCTTTTCTCCCACAGTTTGTGAATGAAGCAGGAAGTGTTGCTGTTTGGCTCCAACTGCTTATTTTGGGAGTTGTTACGAATTTATTGTTTAGTAGTGCTGATCTGTTAAGTGTTTTGATGGCGAGTCATCTACAGAAAAAGTTTCAAGCAAGAAGTAACTGGGTTGATTTTTTCTCAAGGTGGTCTGGTAGTATTTTTATACTGTTAGGTGTTATGGCCTTGGTAAACTCCTCGTACAATTAGGGGAAGGGACACACTTCTCGGATTTTTAATTCAAGTTGATTTACGATGTAATGACTTAGGTTAGACGGTAGTGTTACTCGTTACTTAATTCGGAGTTAGCTGCCACTCATGTTGTGAGGAGGAGTGATAAATGGAATATCCACTTATAGGAGCATGTCAGTGCGGGCAAGTGACCTATGACTTGTATGAAAAACCACTAATGGTCTTTGCTTGTCACTGTACAGAGTGCCAAAAACTGTCTACCAGCCCATTTAGCATTACAGCAGTTGTCGATGCCGAGAAAATAGAGTTTTCTGGTCAACTGAAAACTTGGGAACGTTTAGCTGATAGTGGCAATCGTAATTGCGCGATGTTCTGTCCAAATTGTGGAAACAGAATTTACCATTTCAATCCAGATGCACCGCAAACGGTTAAATTAAAGTTAAAACCAACTGATATGTCGGCAGCTGATATTTTCGAACCTCAAGCACATGTTTGGGTTAGTGAAAAACTAGATTGGTACCAAATACCAACTAATGTAAAGGTTTTCCCTGAGCAGCCGGGGTAGCGGTGAGCAAGTGTTTAAGATATTAAAATACTTGTTCTAATCTATTGAGGTTTAGGGAGTTTCATTGCATTAACTTACTTTTGGCCAGAACTTTCATAGGTTGAATCTTTATCTGTGGCACTTTCTAACTCGAAAGTGCCCCATTATTGGCTAGACCTTTTACTCATTCACACCCTGTTCATGGGTTTTTACCATATTAAAACTTATCCACTCTTCTCATACTGTTAATCCCCGTGATGTTTCACGGGGGTAGATTCCACCTTTCTTTCAGCGTTAGCTACCTTAAGTTCTTTTTCAATCAGTTTGTAGGTGTTTGAGGGGTATAAAAAAGCCTCGCGCTTGGCGAGGCTTTGGTTATCTAAATGTTCTGGATGCATCGCGATAAAAGTTTTCATGACTGCCCAACGCCATTAAGGTCAGGACTAACGTCCCGTATTCATCGTAGTTGTACCCAAGCAAGGTGAGCTGCTTGTTCATCTTAAACTTGTGCACCCTAAGAAAAGACAAATCGCCTTTCTTCATCACGCCAATAAAAGGGTTTTCTATAACCTCTTTCACTGCTTTATCTAGATCTTGTTTTTGGTTTTTGTGTAGCTTTTTTACTGTCTTGGCAAATGTCGTAGTTTGCTCAATCTTTGTTACTTTCGCTAAATTCATAAGAGGTCGTATTCCCGTGCTCTAATTCGGCTTTAGCGATGATTGCCTGCAGTACGAACTCGTAGGTTAAGTCAGGGTTATCCTCCATGATCTTGCCTATTTTCGCCCAATGCTCAATTTGCTTGGGGGTCGTTCGATTTAAAGCTGTTCCAATGGTTGCAGCTCTATCTACTAGGCTCTCATCAAGTCTAACGCTTGTAGTAGCCATATGTATTACCTTGGTCATTTGTTTGTTGATGTCAATTGTAGCGCATTGCATCATATGTGGCAACTTGCAACAAAAGCCCTGCTAGTGGGCTTTTTCACTTCTCATAAGTGACAATGAACTTAACCTCTAAGGTCGTGCTCTTCTGATGGCTCCTCCATACCGGAGATAATGCATCATTTACTAAATTAGAAAAAGCTTCTGTCCAAAGGTGTGCCATGAAACTCGAAAATGCCCCATTAGAAGTTACGACCGATTGATTACTCATTTCAGAAACCTGTGATTTGGCTTACTTTTCCTTATGCAAACCACATCTACTGTATTGATATAAGTGTAACGGACCTAGGTATATTAATGTAACGCCAGTCTCTATAGCGGCAACTTGGTCGGCTCAAGGGTGGTATGGGACTCGTTGCACTTGGCGTTAATCTCTTATATTTTAGTAACTTAACATTTATGATCAAGGAGTAGACAATGAAGTTGAAAATAAGGGAAGCTTTACCAATATGTGCCATCATGTTGCTAACGGCATGTGGTGGTGACTCTGATAGTGCCGATGATGTAAATGCAGCAACACCAATCAATTCACCTACAGATGCTTTAAGTCAGTTAGTTTCGTCAGGAACGTACCCAGACTTAGACACTAGTGATTCGCTTACAGGTTCAGTCACCAATAACGAAGCCATTCGAGACGATATATTGGCATATATTGAAGCGGCTAACTTATCAGCAAGTCAAAAGACACAAGTTAAGAGTATTGCCAGAACTACCCAAGAAGCTGTCCTTGTTGATCATTCTGATATCGATGCAGTCCTCCAAGTTGATGAAGAGTCTACTGTAGCTATCGGTTGCTTGAGTTTAGCTTTTGATAACCCTGCCGATGCACATCAAATTCTAAAAGCGATAGAACATTACACAGCAAACACTCGTGAGCGCGCAGCGGCATATTCAGCGTTCAATGAAGCTCTTGATGGCACTGTGACGCGCCTACCATCTAATATCGATTGCGTGGAATGATGTATGAAAAAAATTATTATAACCGCTTTAGCTGCGTCAATCTCTTTCAATGTAAGTTCTGCAACAGTTTGTGAAGTACCAGGGTATGTCGTTGGCTTTTTTAATGGAGTGTGGAATACAAAAAATGAAGCGAAATTAGCGACATTTGAATTCCAAAAGCAAATTGGAAATGAGTACAATTCAGAGCCTGTAGCATACGAGACTTTTTATAACGTAACTGGTTCATCGGTTAGTGCATCAGCGTTTCAAGATATAGCAGAAGTATTTATTCAGCGAGCGGAAGAAATAGACCCCGATCTCGGCGGTAGATTTGATATCTTTTGGTCAGCAATTACTGGTGGTGGAGCTGATGGTTTCTTAGATAAAGTCTACAATATTGTCAGCGCCCCTAGTGACTTGGTGTTGGGGCTACTTACTGAGCTTTACGACTGGGCATCATCCCAAACAGTTGCACTTGTTAGTCATTTGTTTTCTTCACCGCCAACAGCAAGCGATTACGCTCGTCATAACACGAGGATTCAGACGTTAGGCACACAGGGCGCAAAAATGCTGTTTATCGCCCACTCCCAAGGTAATCTTTTTGCTAATAATGCCTACAACGCAGCATTGGAATTGGATAACCTAGATGAATCTAATCTTGGGGTAGTCCACATTGCACCAGCTTCACCACAACTGAATGGACCTTATACACTAGCCGATCTCGATTTGGTGATAAATGGTTTAAGAGCTGTAGGGACAGTGCCCGATACAAATGTCTCGATACCAGTCAGCCATTTAGAGGTTGATCCATCTGGTCACACTCTCATACAAACCTATTTAAATACTTCTTTACAACCAGCTGGAATGATAAGAAACGATCTCCAATCGGAGCTGGCGTCATTACAAACTCCTGAAGCAATCGCTTCTACAGGGTCGTTCACAGCAACACTCAGTTGGAATGGTCTAGGTGATGTTGATTTGCATACGTTTGAACCCAATGGGATGCAGGTGTACTACCAAAATAGGGTAGGTAACGTTGGTGAGTTAGATGTTGATAACACCAGCGGCTATGGGCCAGAGCATTACTTCGCCACTTGTGACAGAGACAGCCTCGAACTCGGGGTATATAGTATCGGTGTGAATAACTACGCTCGTGCAGAAGGTCGAATTGCAACTGTTCAAATATCGACAGGTAGTATTTCGGATGTTCTAACTAAGTCAGTTACACTTGGGGAAGCTCAAGGTTCATCAGAGAATGCCAACCCATTACACATGATGAATGTTGTGGTTTCTGAAAACGACAGTGGTGGCATTGAAATAGGGGCTTTCTAGTAACCTTAAAGGGCCGTTTACCTATAGTAATATAATCTGATAGCCCTACTAAAACATCATTTGATGTTTTAGTAGGGCATTGCGTTTGGTCTACCAATTTCCGATACATTGTATGATTCGGAGTAGTAAATTTTGTCCGAACGACTTAGTCGCCAATCTGAACGTAACTCGGAAATGTCCAGAGGCTTCATAGACCTGAAGTTTTACTCGTCGTCGCGACTCAAGGCGAGTTCCAATGATATATTTTGTAACTGCAAGCAATTAGCTTTGTCGATAAGAGCTGATAACAAAGAGAGCCAAAGCTGACTAAATTGATTAACCAATAACTTTCAATGTTTTTGGTTATAGTATGTGTAATACAAATCCCAATAATACTTG
>NZ_JBFRSN010000364.1:0-9703 GCF_041473595.1 Vibrio sp. 10N.222.46.A1 | reverse complement strand
AGATCGTTAAGCTAATCAAAGACAACAAAGTTAAAGTTCAAGCTTCTATCCAAGGCGACAAAGTTCGTGTAACGGGTAAAAAGCGTGATGACCTACAAGCTGTTATGGCTCTAGTTCGCAGCGGTGAACTTGGTCAACCTTTCCAGTTTGACAACTTCCGCGACTAATTTTCGAGTTTGAGCGACTGCTTATTGTGGTTGCTCATTCATCAGCACAATGTCGTGTTTAAAATCACAAAAAGCCACTTCTTTTAGGAAGTGGCTTTTTATTTATCGGTCAGTCTTATTCAGGGTCTCTAGCCGATTTGCAAACAACTAAAAAGCGCTCGCTTCAACTAAAATCTATCAACTACCACTCACCTGAGCACTTTTGCAGCAGACAGTTTCAGGTCTTTACCTACCAATAGATTAAACTCTACGCTTGCTGGTGGAATAAACACACACACTCGTAATTTCTCAGCTCTGGCTTGCTCAAGCTTGGTTGATAGCTCTCCGCTATTAACATAGCTCTCTCTTTCTGCATCTCGACGGCATAAGTCTATAAATTCGAATGGACAATCGATTGGTGAAAGTACTAGCTCTGCCTCTTGCATCAGACGTAAAGCCTTCATAGAAAGTAGCTCAACATCTTCTTCAAATTCGATCCAAGTGACCTGCCCTTCACTATCAACTTGCTCAGTCAACGACTGTTGATAGTACGATTCAAGTTGATCCCTATCCGTCACTTGATTAATAAAACTGGACGACAAAAAGCGCTCCCAGAATTTTCGGCGTTCATCAACAGTAGGAAAGGACTCTTTAATTGAATTGCGTTTTGATGCACCGAAGTCCGCTATCAAACCTATGTTCTGTGGCAATACAGTTTCGAGTTTTTCTCTAATATTTCTCACCAAAACAGGTGATGCTCCCCCACTTGAGATCGCTATTTGGATTCGTCCGCGATTTATCATTGAGGGTGTGATGAAGTCACAATAGGGTAAGTCATCGACCACATTGACAAGAATACCCATTTTTTTTGCATCATTATGTACTTGATGATTTAGGTTTGGGTTGTCGGTCGTTGCCCACACTTGTAAGTAGTTTTTCGAGATAAGCTGTGACGAGTAAAAATTTTGAACCCAACGAAGTTTGTCTTCATCGGCTAGCTCTTTTAAGTAAGGTGCGACCTTAGGAGAAACCAAAGTTACATTAGCACCCGCTCGCAGCAAACTGTCGACTTTTCGGCAAGCAACCTCGCCCCCACCAACCACTAGAATTGGCTTATTCTCTACATCCAAAAACATTGGGAAATAACGCATGTTCTTCCTTGAGACTACTTCAATAACTATTCAGACATGCTACCAAATTTGGAGCATATTCATAACTATCCAAGCGTAATAAAAATATTTATTGACCAAATTTCCACCTTTTTTAAGGCTAATGCGCCACCAATAAGACTTTAATTCAGAATATTTACCTAGCCCACCGTCAATATAAAAACCTAAATCTCGTTGCACCAACAGTGTGAACCGTTGCACTATTTACATTCAGTTAACATTTGGTCATTCTAATTGTGTTCGGATTTGTGATTTCATTCAAAATTCTTTTTAAATTATACATTTGTGAAACTACGGATCCTTTCCTAACCTTATAAACAGTTGTTTAAATCGCACACGGTTTCATTTGCAAAATGCAACTCGCTTAATTTGAGCAACAAGGTCATAGACAACGCAACACACAAGAGACACTCAAACGAGTATGAGTATCAGGTGTCACCTGGTTAACAAGGAAGGATACAAATGACAAATAAACTAACACTTCTTGCTTCAGTAGTAGCTGCATCAACTGCGATGATGGCAACATCAGCATCAGCGGCAGAAAGCACTCTGGACAAAGTCACATCTCAAGGTTTTCTAACTTGTGGTGTAAGTACAGGTCTTCCAGGGTTCTCTAACCCTAACTCAAAAGGTGAATGGGAAGGAATTGATGTTGAGTATTGTCAAGCTCTTGCAGCGGCTGTACTCGGTGACAAGACTAAAGTTAAGTATGTACCGCTAACAGCAAAAGAGCGTTTTACCGCGCTTCAATCTGGTGAAATAGACGTACTATCTCGTAACACAACATGGACGCTACATCGTGACACTGCTCTAGGTTTGAACTTCGTAGGCGTTAACTACTACGATGGTCAAGGCTTCATGGTTAAGAAAGAACTTGGACTAACAAGTGCTCAAGAACTAGATGGCGCTTCAGTGTGTGTTCAATCAGGTACAACGACTGAACTTAACCTAGCCGATTACTTCCGTAACAGTGGCATGTCTTACAAGCCAGTGGTATTTGATACGGCAGCACAAACATCAAAAGGTTTCGACGCGGGTCGTTGTGATGTTCTTACAACTGACCAATCTGGTCTATATGCTCTTCGCCTAAATCTAGCTGATCCTAAATCTGCACAGGTACTTCCTGAAATCATCTCTAAAGAGCCACTAGGCCCTGTTGTTCGTCAAGATGATGACAAGTGGTTCAACGTTGCTAAATGGACCCTTTCTGCAATGATTAACGCAGAAGAGTACGGCATCTCTTCTAAGAATGCTGACGAAATGCTTAAGTCAAAAGATCCAAACATCAAGCGTATTCTTGGTGTTGACGGTCCTAAAGGTAAAGGCCTTGGCATTCGTGACGATTGGGGTTACCAAGTCATTAAACAAGTTGGTAACTACGGTGAGAGCTTCGAACGTACTGTGGGTACAGGTTCACCACTACAGATCTCTCGTGGCGTAAACGCACTATGGAATGCGGGCGGCTTTATGTACGCTCCACCAATCCGTTAATAAATTTACAAGCATCAATTAGGGCGGACTTTTCCGCCCTATTTATTAAATGGATTTGAGGTTATAGCAGTATGAAACCTAATGAAACTATTTCTCCAACTCAAGAAAAACCACAGCCCAAAAGTGCCAACCTTTTTTACAACCCCACTTTTCGCTCAATTGTTTTCCAAATTCTCGCCGTCGCGGCGCTTTGTGCTTTCTTTTACACGATTGTAAATAATGCACTCACAAACTTAGACTCCCGTGGTATCGCCACTGGTTTTGATTTTCTCTCCCAAGAGGCTGGTTTTGGTATCGGCTTAACACTGATTGAATACGACGAAACATTCTCATACGGTCGTACATTCTTTATAGGTCTTCTCAATACCGCTTTAGTTTCAGTATTAGGCATCATGTTAGCCACAGTACTGGGCTTTAGTATGGGTATCGCTAGGTTATCTTCAAACTGGCTAGTTAGCCGATTTGCAGCTGTCTACATTGAGATATTCCGAAATATCCCTCTTCTTCTACAAATATTTTTTTGGTATTTCGCCGTTCTACAAGCATTGCCTTCCGCTCGTCAGAGTATGAGCCTTGGTGAAGCTATTTTCTTGAATGTACGTGGTTTGTACTTCCCAGCTCCAGTGTTAGAACAAGGCAGTAGCATTGTCATCGCATCATTGATTGTCGGTATCATCGCTACTTTTGTTATCAACATCTGGGCTAATAACAAACAAAAGCTAACCGGCCAACAAACACCAATGTTGCGAATTGCTGCAGCGCTGATTGTGGGCTTACCATTAGTCACTTACTTTGTTATGGGTATGCCTATCTCTGCGGAGTACCCTGTTCTGAAAGGGTTTAACTTCAAAGGTGGTATCAGCATCATTCCTGAATTGGCAGCATTGATGCTCGCTTTAAGTATCTACACAGCAGCATTCATCGCCGAGATTGTGCGTTCAGGTATTAATGCGGTAAACCATGGGCAAACAGAGGCTGCTATGTCTCTAGGGCTCCCGCGAACAAGAACTCTTAAGCTAGTCATTATTCCGCAAGCATTAAGAATTATTATCCCACCACTAACTAGTCAGTATTTAAACCTGACCAAAAACTCATCACTTGCGATGGCCATTGGTTATCCCGATCTTGTATCTGTCTTTGCAGGGACAACATTGAACCAAACTGGACAAGCTATCGAAGTAATCGCGATGACAATGGGCGTCTACTTAACCCTAAGCCTATTAACATCTGCTCTAATGAACATATACAACCGCAAAGTAGCGTTGGTGGAGAGATAAGATGAGTACACATCAATTTCAACCTGATCTTCCGCCTCCAGCGAATACTGTTGGACCTGTCGGTTGGTTAAGAAAAAATCTATTTAATGGACCAATTAACAGTGTCGTCACTGTGGTGCTTGCTTACTTTGCTTTCACTTTATTATGGGCAATAGCTGATTGGGCATTCTTGAGCGCTGATTGGATAGGAATTACACGCGATGCCTGTACTAGCGAAGGCGCTTGTTGGGTTTTCATTAGCGTCCGTTGGGACCAATTCATGTACGGCTTCTACCCAGAAGCGGAACTGTGGCGTCCTCGCTTTTTCTACGCAACATTAGCTATTTTTGTTGCTTTGTTAGCTTACGAAAAAACACCTAAGCGTACGTGGATTTGGTTATTTTTTGTAAACATCTACCCGTTTATCATTGCGGGCTTACTATACGGTGGTGTATTTGGTCTAGAGGTTGTTGATACCCATAAATGGGGCGGCCTACTGGTTACACTGATCATCGCACTTGTTGGTATCGTTGTATCACTACCTATCGGTGTCGCACTGGCGCTAGGGCGTCGTTCAGAGATGCCAATCATCCGCAGTATGTGTACCGTATACATCGAAATCTGGCGTGGTGTACCACTGATTACGGTTCTATTCATGGCCTCGGTAATGCTTCCGCTCTTTTTATCAGAGGGGATGGAGACCGATAAACTGATACGTGCGCTTGTCGGGGTAGTACTGTTTAGTGCTGCTTATATGGCGGAAGTAATCCGTGGTGGTTTGCAAGCAATACCAAAAGGTCAATACGAAGCCGCTGACGCTCTAGGGTTGAGCTATTGGAAAAAAACGGGGCTTATCATTCTGCCTCAAGCTCTTAAAATCACGATTCCTTCAATTGTGAATACCTTTATTGGTTTGTTCAAAGATACCAGTCTAGTTTTGATTATCGGTATGTTTGATGTACTAGGGATTGGCCAAGCCGCGAATACCGACCCTGAGTGGCTTGGGTATTCAACAGAAAGTTATGTATTTGTCGCGTTAGTGTTCTGGGTGTTTTGTTTTGGCATGTCGAGATACTCGATTTGGCTAGAAAACAGACTTCACACCGGTCACAAACGATAATTAACAAGATCAAGGACGTATTATGACGCAGCAAACAGAAAACAACTCTCAAGGTCTTATGATCGAGTTAAAAGACATGAACAAGTGGTACGGCGAATTCCACGTACTTAAAAACATCAATCTAGAGGTTAAGAAAGGCGAAAAAATCGTTATCTGTGGCCCTTCTGGCTCAGGAAAATCAACGATGATCCGTTGTATCAACCGATTGGAAGAACACCAAAAGGGTCATATCTTCGTTTCAGGTAATGAATTGACGGAAGACCTAAAAAACATTGAAGCCGTGCGCCGAGATGTTGGTATGTGTTTTCAACACTTCAACTTGTTTCCACATCTGACGGTATTAGAGAACTGTACTCTAGCCCCTATTTGGGTCAAAAAGATGCCGAAAGAGGAAGCCGAAGCCATCGCAATGAAGTTCCTTGAGCGTGTAAAAATACCAGAGCAAGCGGATAAATTCCCAGGCCAACTGTCTGGTGGACAACAGCAACGTGTGGCAATTGCTCGTTCTTTGTGTATGAATCCTCAGGTTATGCTATTTGATGAGCCAACATCGGCACTCGACCCAGAAATGGTTCGTGAAGTATTAGACGTAATGGTCGAATTAGCCGAAGAAGGCATGACAATGTTGTGTGTAACGCACGAGATGGGCTTTGCTAAAGAGGTCGCAGATCGCGTCATCTTTATGGATGCCGGTGAAATCATAGAAGAGAACAACCCTGTCGACTTCTTTGAAAACCCACAATCGGACAGGACGCAGAACTTCTTGAGCCAAATCTTGCACCATTAATGTGTTATGATGCATAAACTACAGAGGCGGCTTAGGTCGCCTCTTTATTTTTCGATGTTATCGTTCGTTTTCCAAAGGTTATAAATCATTAGCCAGTAACTATAAAAGTTTGAACATCGAGTGTTAGCGACACTTTATACGTCATTAGAAATACTTTGTTACACCTTCAGAAACACTTAACCGACTATTTTGATTATTATTTTAGATATACAAGAGGAATGAAAGACTTGATTTTTCGAACTTTCAGCCCCATAAATGTACTAATAACTATTGAAGTCACCTTACGAGGAAGATTATGAACAGCCCTATGTTTTCACGCACAGCATCTCAAGAAAGTGCTCTGCAAACCAATAAAGTGTTGCGTAACACCTACGCACTACTGTCTATGACACTACTTTGGTCTGCTGTAGTAGCAGGCGTATCTATGGCGATGAACCTTCCTCGCCCTGGTCTTATCATTATGCTAGTTGGTTTCTACGGTCTTCTATTCCTAACAGAAAAGAACCGTGACAACAGCATGGGTCTAGTCTTCACATTCCTATTTACAGGTTTCTTAGGCTACACCATCGGTCCAATCTTAAACATGTACGTTGGCGCAGGCATGGGTGATGTCATCCTAACTGCACTTGGCGGTACAGCACTGGCGTTTATGGGCGCATCAGCTTACGCACTAACAACTAAGCGTGACCTGTCGTTCCTTAACGGCATGCTATTAGCTGGTTTCGTAGTACTGCTTGTAGGTATGGTTGCAAACATCTTCCTACAAATGCCTCTACTATCATTGGCAATGAGCGGTATGTTCATCCTATTCTCGACTGGTGTTATCTTGCTTACAACGCAAAACATCATTCGTGGCGGTGAAACAAACTACATCTCTGCAACGATTAGCTTGTACGTATCGATCTACAACATCTTCATCAGCCTGCTAAGCATCCTAGGCATCATGGGCAGCGACGACTAATCGTTCCTATCACTGAATCATATCTAGCCCAAGAGCCCATCTCTTGGGCTTTTTTGTATCTATAAGTGCGATATTTCTTTAGATAGCGACAATTTCAGTTGAGAAAGATAAACTTGGTCATGTACCCTATCCGCATAGTTAATTGGATTCTGGATTAAACATGTTTGAATATAACGGCAAGCAAATCGAAACCGACGCTCAAGGTTATCTGTTGGATTACACTCAATGGGAAGAAGGTATGATTGAAATTCTTGCACAAGATGAAGCCATTGAGCTTACAGAAGCACACTTAGAAGTCGTGCATTTTGTAAGGAGCTTTTACGAAGAGTTCAACACTTCTCCTGCCGTTCGCATGCTCGTAAAAGCGATGGAAAAAGCGCACGGCCCAGAAAAAGGCAACAGCAAATACCTATTCAAATTATTTAAGAAAGGTCCCGCGAAACAAGCAACAAAACTCGCCGGTTTACCTAAACCAGCAAAATGCTTGTAGACTTAAACAGCGCTAGGTTGCTCTCAAGGTAAAAAGACAAATACTGTAGTGCCATAGCTACAGTATTTTAAACTCCCCTACACCTACGTCCTGCCGCTCACTATCTTTAACTTGATACATGACGACATCATCGACTGTCGCGCTCGATGGGCCAATATTAAGCCAAGCGTGTAACTTCTCAAGTTGCAGTACCTCTCCAACCGCTAACACTTCAACTCGACCATCATTTAAGTTCTTAGCATAGCCGGAAATACCCAAAGCTTGCGCCTGCCTACTGGTGTGATAACGAAAGCCAACACATTGAACTACGCCTGACACGACAAAAATATACTGCAGAGTATCCATAACGTTGCCTCATAAATTATATGGATGATATAGTTGCGATTCTATTCATTCACCATTTATTGGTGGGCTTACTTCGAGTATTACAATTATGAAAGAAATCCCGTTTCGTTGGATTGACAAATATCTCATTCACCTAAAAATCCAAGAAAAGTTCTATCTACTATTCTTATTACCTCTTATCGCCCTGGTTATACTGACTTTAGTTTTAGATAGCGCCGCGGACTCTTTACTTGCTCACCTTTATCAGGATGAATTGCTCCTGACGAAAGGGCTGATTGAAGCTGGACAACTCACTAAAGATCAGGTGTCTCAACTCATTAGTAATTCTGAAACCATCTCTTTAGGATATGGTGCAGGATCTGTTTCTGTCATGAATGGCGCCTTCAGTTTAGTCGCAAGCCATGACCAAAACTTATGGTCAGCTCTATCTACTACTCAGGTATCGATTATTGCAGTAACTCTCACGCTGATAGCTCTGGGGGTTTACTACATCATGACTTTCATTGGTGGTGCTATGTTCTCGATGAACAAAGCACTCAGCACACTTGCGAGTGGCGATTTAACTTGTCGCATGAACTACTTTTTAGTTCGCGATGAGTTCAGTGAAATTGCTATTACTATCGATAAGGTAGCCGAGCGTGAACAAAACATGGTTCTCTCAATCCAAGAGTCCGTTGCTCTCATGCAGCAAATCAGCTCAGATTTGAACCAGTCAACACAACAAAGCTCAGATATCTCAAGTAATCAACAAGAGCACTTGAATAGCCTCGCCAGCGCAACTGAACAAATGGCAGCAACGATTCGCGAAGTCGCTACCCTTGCCCATGATTCAAGCACTCAAACAATGGACGCTCGTGGTGTCGCACAAAGTGGTCAAGTTAAGGTTTCTAATACTTTGGAATCGATCTCTAGCTTATCCCAAGAGATTCAATCGGCTTCGCAAGCAGTAGAAGAACTCGATGCTAATGCAGCGCAGATCGATGAAGTAGTCGCAACCATCAATGGTATCTCTGAACAAACTAACCTGTTAGCGCTAAACGCTGCGATTGAAGCTGCTCGAGCTGGAGAGCAAGGCCGTGGTTTTGCAGTTGTTGCTGATGAAGTTCGCGCTCTTGCCGGACGAACTCAACAAGCGACAGTTGAAATCCAGAGCATGATCGAGTCGTTACAGCGTAACAGCCAATCATTAACAAAACTGATGGAAGTGACAGTAAACAATGCCAATGAAGGCCAAACACTGATGTCGGAAGTGAACGTTGAGATCGGTTCTTTAGCTGAGAAAAACCAGTCTATTTCTGATAGTAGTACGCAAATTGCTACTGCTGCAGAAGAGCAAGGTGTCGTTGCGGATAACATTGCACAAAGCGTTGAAGAGATTCGTCATCAATCAGACGGCATCTGCGAGATGATCAGTAAAAGTAACTCTAACGTTGACCAACTTCGTAAGCAGAGCGATACGATGGAAGGTTTGCTGACAGGTCTTAAAGCTTAATACTGACATCTATGATGGTTCAATACAAGGGCTGCTTTTGCAGCCCTTTCTTATTTGCTTTTCCCTTGTACTTCCCCGACAATACCCCTCCTTCAAATTCAACAAACAGAGTAAATTATGACTCCTTCAATTCATCTAGCTAAAGGCCGAGATAAATCACTACGCCGTAAACACCCTTGGGTATTTTCACGCGGTATCGATAAGGTCGAAGGCGAACCACAACAAGGTGAAACTGTAGACGTATATGCTCAGAATGGTCAATGGCTAGCAAAAGCGGCTTACTCACCAGAATCTCAAATTCGAGCTCGTGTTTGGACATTTGAAAAAGAAGAAATTAACAAAGCGTTCTTCGTAAAACGAATTCAAGACGCGCAATCACTGCGTGAAGACATCATTGAGCGTGATGGTTTAACTGGCTACCGCCTTACCGCTGCAGAGTCTGATGG
>NZ_JBFRSN010000363.1:0-7767 GCF_041473595.1 Vibrio sp. 10N.222.46.A1 | reverse complement strand
GTACGCTAGGTCTTGGTATCGAACGCGAGACTTTCGGTTCAGCTTTAAATGTTAAGATGGTTGCTGCGAAAGATGAGTGGAACTCTGATGACAACGTAAACGTGGCTGGATACACAGTTGTTGATTTGACTGCTTATTACCGCCCTGTCACGGATTTAACCTTGCGAGCGGGTCTATTCAACGCATTAGACAAAAAATATTGGCTGTACAATGACATGTCAGGCCGTGGGCACGATTCTAAGTTCAACACCGATATTAAGTCTCAACCGGGTCGTAACTGGGGTATATCTGCAAACTACGAGTTCTAACTGGTTAGAAATCTAGTTCGTTGTAGAGCTAAGTTTATTAAAGGCCTAGGTCATTAAAGATCTAGGTCGTTCCAGAATAAAGCCATACAAAAAAATACTGTAGAAACTAAAAAGCCAGCTTACGATAAGCTGGCTTTTGTTATTTCACTAAAAGTTGTATCAAAAAGGGGTAAAGTGAAATTATTTCTCTGCCATTTCTTTCTTTACCATTACTGCTGCAGCAATGATGAAAGTGATGATTAGGCCTAGTTCCATGATTAACTCCAAAGAAAATTAACATTAAACATATAATTCGCGAGCATGATAACAACAACCGATACAGAATGATACTTTTTAACCACCAAATCACTTTTTATTCGATTTAGATCAAAAAAGATGCCCTAGAGCATCTTTTTGTACGTTAACTATTCATGAAATCACTCAATCAACCAGGGAAACCATCAGGATTTGTTGATTGCCAGCGCCATGTATCTTCAGTCATTTCAGCCAATGTGCGTGTCGCATTCCACCCCAGTTCTTTCTGAGCTTTCGCTGGGTCGGCCCAACACTCTGCGATATCTCCTAGACGGCGCTCAACGAGTTTATAAGGTATCGCTTGACCGCTCGCTTTCTCGAAGGCTTTAACCATATCTAATACACTTGAACCGTTGCCAGTACCCAGATTATAGATGTGAAGACCGTCTTTACGCCCTACTTTCTCAAGTGCTGCAATGTGTCCATCAGACAGATCCATAACGTGGATGTAATCACGAACACCAGTGCCATCCTTTGTTGGGTAATCACTACCAAATACAGATAGGAATTCACGTCGGCCAACTGCAACTTGAGATACAAATGGCATTAGGTTGTTTGGAATACCACTTGGGTCTTCACCGAGTTCACCACTTGGGTGTGAACCTACGGGGTTAAAGTAACGTAATAACGTAATGCTCCAATCGGGGTTAGCCTTTTGGAAGTCAGTTAAGCACTCTTCAACCATGAGCTTGCTACGACCGTAAGGATTGGTTGCGCTTGTGGGAAAATCTTCTGTGATAGGAACACTAGCAGGATCGCCATAAACCGTTGCTGAAGAGCTGAATACTAATATTTTTACGTCAGCGTCACGCATTGCATCGACAAGGACTAACGTGCCATTTACATTGTTATCGTAGTATTCGAGAGGTTTGGTAACAGATTCGCCAACCGCTTTCAGGCCCGCAAAATGAATAACAGCTTCAATATTGTGTTGCTTCATGGTTTCAGTTAAAAGCGCTTTATCACGAATATCACCTTCAATGAAATCAGGACGAACGCCAGATACTTTTTCGATACGTTCTAAAACGCTTGGTTTACTGTTATACAAGTTATCGAAAAGTACAGGTGTCATACCTGCGTTAATCATCTGGATACTTGTGTGGCTACCAATGTAGCCCATGCCACCTGTAACTAAAACATTCATGTTTAGCGGACCTTTTAATTAAAAACACTCAACCTACCTCTTATGATACAACAGCTTAGGGTTGAGTCACAAACGCCTATGGCAGATACACCGCACGAGAGAACGAAAACTGACCTTTACCTTGAATTTCACTTAGACGTACACCTCAGCGCCAACCTTCAGAATTACATCAATGTCGCCATATGATTCATCACCTTACGTTTGCTCCCTAAACCGGAAACAAAATAGATGAAGCGCTGTTTGTCGAACACTTGTTTTTCAATTATCTTTAACCATAGTTTCTATACGTCATTGATGAAAGGAAGCATTTTTCACAATCCATTCTTTAGCGGGTTTGATACATGCCGTGACCTCATAGTAAATGCAGTTCTTGGTGTCGAAAATTTGAGTTAGGTCACTGTTTATTTATGGTATTTATAAGACCGTCATTACTCACCTCAACGTAAAGGGTTAGCACCACGTGACAACGAAGATTTTGCTTAATTGCGACATGGGAGAAAGTTTCGGCAATTGGAAGATGGGCGATGACGAGTCGGTCATGGAATGGGTCGATATGGCAAACATCGCTTGTGGCTTTCACGCGTCTGATCCGCACGTTATGTCTAAGACCATAAAACTGGCGCAGTACTATCACACCCAAATTGGTGCCCACCCTGGTTATCAAGATTTAGTTGGGTTTGGTCGCCGTTCTATTCCTCATACCATGGACGAGATCAGTGAGCTAGTTTGTTATCAAGTCGGTGCACTACAAGCGCTGTGCCGCTATCACCACACCTCTGTTGGCTATGTGAAACCTCATGGCGCCCTTTACAACGATATGATGGCGAACATTGATGTGTTTAATGCCGTTGCCCAAGCCGTCGCTGAATTTAACATCCCCTTGATGATTCTCTCTTCATCAGACAATCAACAGTATCTAGATATTGCTGACGATCATGACTTACCCCTCTTGTTTGAAGCGTTTGCCGACCGTGCATACTTGAATAATGGGCAGTTATCGCCGCGAACTCAAAAAGGCTCGGTTTACGTCAACCAAGACGACATCTACAACCAAGTCATGCAAATCATTAACTACGGTTCAGTCACGACCATTGAAGGTGAAAGACTGCCTATTGAAGCCGATACCATTTGTGTTCATGGTGATAACCCCCAATCCATCGCATTAATTAGAAAAATCAGACAAGACCTCAACGCTTTTAACTAATATGAAGCGTGTGATTGGTATGACGCATGGCCTTATCGCTCGCCTTACGAGCACCTAACCAATTGCTCGTAAGGTCTAATTGCTTTGTATTGGTTTGGACACGGAAGTTAGAAACGCCAAATAAGCAAATAAGCAAATAAGCAAATAAGCAAATAAGCAAATAAGCAAATAAGCAAATAAGCAAATAAGCAAATGAAAGACACTAAGTAAATCAAAGGCAAGTAAAAGTATGGAAACGAAATGACGACGAATCAAATTGAATTCAATATAGCGCCAGTCGCGGAATGCAGCGTTTTGGTGACCTTGACGCTATCGCCTTCAAATAATCAATCTAGCGCCGAATATGCGCAGTACATGGCTCATTTTTCCGATGCTATTCGTCAACACTTAGCATCTGTATTGATGAATGTGACACCGGCTTACCAAACAATATTGGTCGATTACTTACCTTATAGAATTTCAGAACATCAGCTCATGGAACAACTCAACTCTTTGTTGAGTCATGCTATTTCGTCCTTCTCTAGTGTTAGTAAAACGCGTAACACTATCGAGCTTCCCGCTTATTACTCACCAGAAACAGCACTCGACTTAGACCGATATCAAGCCAAAGGCATGTCGCTAGATGAGATCATTCAACATCACACCTCACAGACTTACAGCGTCAGTGCCATTGGGTTTACGCCTGGCTTTGCGTTTATGTCTGATGTAGTCAACGAGCTTGCTTTGCCTCGTCATTCAACCCCACGCTTAAGTGTGCCGAAAGGCAGTATCGCCATCGCGGATACGAAAACGGCGGTGTATCCTTCGGACTCACCGGGCGGTTGGAATATTATTGGCAATTGCCCACTCGCACTGTTTGATCACAGCCAATTAAAGAACGCTGATACCACGCAAACGCCGCTGTCTCTGCTTAATGTCGGTGATACGGTCCGTTTCATCGCGATTTCAAAACAAGAATTTGTTGAGCTTAAGTTTATGGATATTAGTGGAGGTGTCGCTAATGGCTAAGACAAACGCTAAACCAACACTGACAGTACTTAAGCCGGGGCCAATGAGTTTGATTCAAGACTTCGGACGATTTGGTGTTGCTCATCTCGGGTTGACACAAGGCGGCCCTGTTGATGATTACTCGTATAGCTGGGCCAATCACCTGCTCGGAAACCCAGTCAACCGAGCAGCGTTGGAAATCACGCTTGGGCAATGTGCGTTACGTATCGATTTTGATTGCGAAATGGCGTTGTGTGGTGGCGATTTACAAGCGAAGCTCGATGGCAAACCACAGTCTAACTGGCGTACTTTTCAAGCTTTTGCAGGGCAAGTTCTCTCATTTGGTTTACCTAAAAATGGTCTAAGGGCGTATTTAGCCGTTAAGGGGGGCTTCGATGTTCCATCAACTCTTGATAGCTGTTCAACAGTGACTCGTGAAAAAATTGGTGGATTAACGCAAGATGGAGAGCCATGCCAGCAAGGGCAACACATTGCTTTTACCCAACACCAACTCTCTCGCTCGTTTAAAGCGTTGAGTGTCACCTTCCGATACACGCCTAATTACAACCTACCCGTGAACCTGCGAGTGATTGAAGGCTATCAAAGCGAGTTGTTCACTGGTTCAGCAAAAGAGACTTTGTATAACGCACAGTATCACGTTGACCAAAATTCAAATCGCATGGGCTATCGACTCAGTGGTCAATCGGTTGATTCACCTGATATTTCGCTATTGTCTGAAGGTATTGCCTTAGGTGCGATTCAAATCCCCCAAGATGGGCAACCTATTGTGTTGCTTAATGACAGACAGACTATTGGTGGCTATCCGAAGATTGGATGTGTTGCCAGAATCGATTTGCCGCGCTTAGCACAAGCCAAACCTGGACATAAAGTCTCGTTTAGTAAAGGCGATCGCTTAGGATTACAAGATGTTTGGTGCCAATGGGCTCAGTTTTTCGGCTATTAGTTTTTGCTCTGTAGCTAAAAGTAATTGCCTAGAGATATAGTTCGGTTGGTTTTCGGTATATTAGCTGGCGTTTGAATGAAGGTTCGGCTTACCTGTCAAAGTAAGCCGAATTGAAGATGTTTAGCGTAGTAGATTATGACTGAGTATTAAGCGTGATCTTGGCCTGATACCTTTGCAAGGGCTTCTGGGTATCCGCGTTCTTGTGTCAAATCTATCGCTTTATTCTCAATATTCTTTAGATTAAGTGACATTGTCACTGAGTGTGTATTTTCAATCGATACTGACTCTGCGACATCAAACCAATGCTCAGCGACCTTTTGCGCTGCCTCTAAGGTTGAAGATGCTTTGACTACTTCAAGTCGAGCATAGCGATCACCACAGAATGACACGTCTGAAGCTCTTAAGCTCGGATCGGTTCCCGGAATCTGCTGTGCACCGAACAAAGGCTTACCACCTACCAGTGCAGAGCTAAAACTTGGGATGAACTGAGACATATGCGTTATCGCAGCGCGAGTTCTTAATTCGAGCTGCTCTTCACTCCAACCTGATACGATTTTCTTAAGAAGCTTAGAAGGCAACTGAGGCTGTGATGAATCTGTTGATGATGAAACAAGCCCACCCTCAAATAGAGTAATCCCTTCTGTCATACCGTGAAGTTGGAATACACCATCAGCGTACGGTGTTAACTGAGCCATGCCTTGCGGTGTGCCTCTCGGGCCATGGAAGATAACCTCTGGCCACTCTTCCTTACATTCTTGCGAATACGGCCACTGCGTAACGTATGCGGCTTTGAACTCAACAAGCCTTTGTTGCTTAGAACCGACAAAGTCATCCACGATGCCCGTTTCAAAGCCACTTGCATTAATCAAGTAGTCGGTCGTTAGGTGACAGCTTTGGTTCTCAGCGTCTGTATAAGTCAAAGACCAACCTTGCTCTAACGATTCAACAGATTGTAATCGGCTGTTGGTTAACACGGTACAATTAGATTGTTGCCCCAAAGAGAGTTGAGCGGTTGCAGATAAGCGGAATACGCTCCAGCCATACTCTTGAACCATAGCAACAGGATACTTAAGGGTTTCTAGATCCGTATGTTTAGCGAAAGGAATACACCATTCATCAAGCGATGTTGGTTTCAGAGGCTGTGTTTGAGCAGCAAGTGCTAGTAACTCTTCTTTACTATACAGCTTGTAATACTCTTCCGGTTTACCAAGCACTTGGTTGCTTTTATCTTGATTAACAAGCTCAGCATAAGCGTTCTTGATTATCTTTAGGCGCGGAAGAAGATCCAACGGCTCTCCACCATCACTGTGTGGAACAGCGATAATTGTCGGACGAATATTGATAGTATGGGGAAACAAGCGGACGGTATCAATTGACTGAGTGAGCAACTGAAGACACTGCTCTACAGAAATATCTCGATACAAATTGCCACCAGCATGCAGATGGCAAATTGGTGGACCATTAACCAAACTCGGTCCTTTTTCCAAAATAGTGACCTTATAACCCAACTCACTAAAATGAATTGCGCTCGTCGTTCCGGCAATACCACCACCAACAATGGCAATAGAAGGCTGATTTGTATCCGTTTTGTTGTGGTTCATCGTGTTCTGTAGAATATGATTAACTGCCGCTATTCTACTTTTGTTCTGCTACGAATTAAAACACATTTTTATCAAGGTCTTAGATAGGCAGTATTTAATATCTATGTAAAAAACCTAAATAATCTCTTGACTCAATAACTCCAGATTGAGTTTTAAAGGTTATTATAACCGTCACATTTGTCCTAAGTGACGCCACATAAAGGCTGCCTCAGTACTCTTAAAACATAGATGTTAACTTATCCCTAAAGTTATCCACCGTTTTTGTGGATAACTGTTGATAACGTTCTTGCTAAGTTGCGCAAACCCTTTGTTTACAGGGACTAACCGCTGTTCATTAAATCGGCATTATTGCGCAATTAGTTTTAAAAAATACTAAAAAATTGGGAAATTAAGGTGCGATGTTCGTAACTTGTGCTACGCATTGGTCAAATAAAAAGCGGTCTAAAGAGACGTCTTATAAATAGTGAACGACTAAGTATAAGTAATTTCACTTTTAGACCGTTTTAAGCATTTGGTTAGATCTTGCTAGCGACTAACCAAAATCCTTGTTTACTGGTGCCAACAAACGTTTGATTAAGCTATTCACTACCGCGGCCAATGTGATAAACGTCAGCACGGGTAGCGCTATCCACAGTATTGGGTGGAGTGAAGGTTCTAACTCAAAGCCAAAGTTCATTACCCCTGCAACACTGAGTTCAGAACCTAGCGCAGCAATTGAGCCAGCTACTAACGCCATCACCCCGTATTCACACCAAATAGTGTTGAGAATACGCTTCTTACTCGCGCCTAAGGTTCGGTACAAGCGTATCTCTTGTTGTCTTTGAGATAAGCTCAGTCGCAACAGAGTGAAGATAAGCAATAGCCCCGCCACTACACCTAACGCGGCAAGTACGGTTATCGACCAAACAATCTGTTTGAGCAACTCTTGGATCTTGCTACCCATTTTACGAATGTCCATCAAACTCACGGTCGGGTGATTTCGAGATAATTCGTTGAGCATTTGGTTGTGTTGCTCTTCTAATCTGAAGCTCACCAACCAAGTAGAAGGAATAGCGCTCAAAACATCGGGAGTAAAAATGAAATAGAAGTTTGGCTTCATTTCACGCCATTCTACTTTTCGGATGCTGTTCACCTTGGCAGAGACGTTCTGGCTGTTGATTGTGAATGAAAGATCATCGCCAATTTTCAAACCAAGTTGCTCTGCGACATCGGATTCCACAGATACGCCCTGCTCTTGTGTCCAGCTGCCTTCTAATACTTCATTG
>NZ_JBFRSN010000362.1:0-504 GCF_041473595.1 Vibrio sp. 10N.222.46.A1 | reverse complement strand
TTCTTCAAAGCGTTTACCTACTTCAGCCATTCCTTCATAAGCTTTGTCGCCACCAACCCAAATAGTTAGTTGACCTTCTTCGATAGCAGCGTTTGCACCAAAAGAACCCAGAGCAACGATTGTGCCTAGAGCTACAGCGCTTAGAGCGTTTTTCATGTCAATATCCTTTTTATATTTATACGTAGGGCGCATTCAATTAAGACGAGCCAGTTTTCGGAGGCTATGATCTGAGAAAATCAATGACAGCTCATCATCCTAGCCACTACGCCCTAGCTATTATGGCCTAATTTCGTGATCGTCATCCGGTAAGATTGGCGAGCGAAGTCACAAAGTAGATACTCATCGTGATCCACATCACCGTTATGCGGTGGATTTATTTGAACTGGATCGCCAGTTATAGATAACCCCCTTTATCTACTCCTCCCCTCCTACTCCCCCTAGTTAATTTTCTATTGGGAGGATGTACCATTACGCGAATTCACCGAAACTGCATTCATCCAAGAG
>NZ_JBFRSN010000361.1:0-2769 GCF_041473595.1 Vibrio sp. 10N.222.46.A1 | reverse complement strand
TGGCTTCTTTAGTAGGTTATCACCAATGGCAATACGGCAAGTTTGATGATTTTTCAGATGCAAAGCGTAATTAACTAACGCTGGATCCATAGCAATGTCACGATGGTTTGATACAAACAGGTACGCTTGGTTCGCATCCAGTGACTCTAAACCCGTGTATGTCACCCCTTTGGTGGTTTTAGCGAGCGTATCGCGTAAGTACTTTTTCACTTCGATCTGAATGGATTCAACGCTAGTCAGCTTGCTCCATTTCATTTTCAAGTACACTCGCAAGATCGGGCTCATTAACGCTTTGAACCAAGACGCATGGTTTGAAAAACGATAGTGCAAGATCGCACTGATAAATTCTTCATCATTAATAAGACGGTTTAGTGCCGCTGGAATTTCATCATCGCCGTAAGGACGAATATCAACATATGGATCGGTTGGAGAGGTCATTTTTTCATTCATATAATAAAAAGCTGGCTCATTCTACGCGTTGTTTTGACTTATCGCAGCTACAGAGCCCATACTTTTGACAAGGTCAGACCAGAAACATCGAAAATGCCCTGTTATTATTGGCATTCTTTAAGATTAACGGTAATCTTGACGCCCCAAGACTAAGGTACTATCTATGAACTTCGCTATTGAATATACATCGGCTTACTTTTCACACCTGGTGATTACACCACGCAAAAAAGTACTTAAGCATAGCCTTGTATCGGTTCAAAGTGGTTTGGTTTTGATTAAGCTGGGCAAACAAGAGTATGCCGTCGAGCCAGGTCAGAGCGTCTGGGTTCCATATGACTGCCTAACATCACTGACCTACTTTCCAAACACACAGGTCAATCGTGTCGACTTTTCTGTGCGCTTGACGGATTCATTCCCAAGACAAGCGGGATACGTCACGCAAACGAACCTCTCTTCTGCGTTGCTAGAAAAGCTAGAACTTACTAAGTCTCGTAGTGTAAAAACGAATAATACTGAGCAAGCGTTTAAAGATATGCTTTCTGTATTGAAGCAAGAGGTGTTGGCGTTTAAGCCACTGCTTTGTGAAAGTGCTCTGTCTCAGCGATTCAATCAATGGAATGTTGATGACTCGAACTTACCGCAAGAGCACACATTGGTGATGGTAATGCGCGAGGCGAAGAAACGCATGCAATCAGGTCAGAAACGTACTCTTGTGATTGATGACCTGTTCTCAGGTAAAGAAGAAGAGTTCGAGCAACTGTGCATGCTCGTGTTTGGTGAAGATTTATAACCTGGCGATCGGTGACATTAAAAGCAACAGACTAGATACTAAAAAGCCGCAAAAACTCAGTTTTTGCGGCTTTTTTAATTCTTAGCACTTAGACAGAAAAGAATGAACTACCTGTCTAGAATGGCAGCTCAACCTGCATCATTAAGTCTGCATCACTAGAGTCATGCCAACGGTAATCAAAACGCATACGCGGCTGCCCTTCAACTTTATCACCAAAACCGATGCTCAGCTGAAGACCATGGTTCATCAACCACTCTTCTGTCGACATATTATACTGTTCATCTTCCAGCTCTTCTGGAAACCACATACCGAGACCAACATAGTTAGACTCAAGGCTCTGAGTTAACAAAGGCGCATCTTTGCTTTGAATAACCCAATCAGACCAGTAATCAGGCTTAGTTTGAGGTTCTGGTTCGCTTAACCCACTAAGCTCCAACATACTTTGGCCGAAAGCTTCAAGGCTCGTAGAAAAGTCTAAACAGCTATTTTCGTCATCAGAAGTCAGCATTACCGAATCTAGGCTAAAAAAATCACACTCAGCATATGCAGGTAAACTGCATGCTGCAATGATCATCGTCGCTGGTATCGCGCGCTTTAGCATAGTCATCAGACCTCTTGAGTGAGTGAATCTACATTATTGTATACAGTCCACTATCTTGCAATATCTTTGTAACTGACTTTGTACTCAGTTTTGCAACATCGCTTCCACTTATCAGCGCATTGCGGATATCAGTACTACGAATTTTCACTTTTTCAGGGCAAGCCATTACAGACCACTGCTCAGTAATCTCATCTGATTTATAAAAAGATGAGAACTTAAAGAAGTTGTCAGGACCTATAACGAACGTGAGTTCCGCATCACGATGTAACTTCTGAAGTGCGCTGAGCACCGCATAAGTCGTTACGCTTTCACCTGGAGTAAATAGGCTCTTTTCGACCAAAGAAAGCTCCACTTGCTCCAATGAAAGATCGCTAATAAATGCGTTAACTAACTGACATCTCGTATCAAAGTCTAGCATCTCTTTTCCCCAAGCATGGGCAATACTTGGAACGAGCAGGATTTTGTCAAAGTGAGCCAATGAATCAATCACACTTTTATGCCCTAAACTCGGTGGATTAAACGCACTACCGAAAATGGCTATTTTTTCCATTACTTATTACTGCCTTCTCTTTCTAAGCTTGTGCAAAGAGGTTTTTAAATCGGATGATTTAGGTATGATAACACTAGATTTTTAATTTGCTTGCAGGAAAGGAATACGAATGGAACAGTTAATTCGTGACGAAATGCGCGTACTACCTTCAATTGACCCTCACTTCGAAGTGACTCGTCGTGTGGAGTTTATCAAAACGAAACTTCAACAGTCAGGATGCAAATCACTGATCCTTGGTATCAGTGGTGGTGTCGACTCAACAACCTGTGGCCGCTTGGCACAGATGACCGTTGATAGCCTAAATGAAAGCGCTGGTAGCGACGAGTACCAATTCATCGCGGTTCGTCTACCTTACGGTGAACAAAAAGATGAAGACGA
>NZ_JBFRSN010000360.1:0-8104 GCF_041473595.1 Vibrio sp. 10N.222.46.A1 | reverse complement strand
ATACGTCTTAAGAGATTGAATTTAATTGAATTAGAACTAAAAACTGCGCCTAACCCAGTTACACTATAGATTATCGGTTTATTAAAAAACAATCTATTTAGCAAGCCTGCATATATATTAGGCTTAATTGTCACACAATGTATCAATTCAGGTTCAATTTCATCTAATATTCTCTTAAGGCGGAAAATACTACCGATCTCTCGAAGAAGGTTAACACTTTTTCTTTTTACAGATAACTGATGACAAATAAAACCTTTAGATTCCAATTCATTTTTAATCGCATCATTTGAAAAGCTACTAACAATATGAATATCAAAACCTAAAGATTGGAAGTACTCTGCTCGCTCTAACCAGTGAAGACGAAAGTACCAATCAACATTTATTACGTAAACGATCTTTTTACTCATACTTGCCACTTCGATTGGTTAGACCGTGAAAAACCCCTTTTATAATACATCTAAATTGCATAAACCTAGGTTTGAGAAATACACAAAAAATAAGTGCTTGTAAGCTTGATCTTATAAGAGTATAAACTTTCCAACTCAATGGTATGTATGCCCTTTGTAGCAAACGGCAAAAATTACGATAATAGTAATAATGACGTACTGGGGAATGAGTTGTAAGGCTTTGACCTAAAACTTTCAACGGAGCACCGCCAACCTTATGATACATTTTCGCATTAAATGCAGCGATACAAACATAATTTTTACTCTTCGCTCTAAATCCCCATTCAATATCAACACAATCAATGAATAGCCCCTCTTCCATATAACCAATATCATCAAGCGTAGCCTTTGAAATAAGGCAACCAGAAGCTATCAGAAAGTCACATGGAGAAAAGGTATTTTCACTTCTATCACTCGACAAGAACCTATTGACACTATACCTAGATGTACGAATAAACAAACATTCAGAAAATGTATCTTGATCTATATGAACAGGACCAACGGCTGCAACTCTTTGACCTTCAAATTGAGCTGCTTGTCGAGCTATAAACAACTCTTTTACCATTGATTCAGATGGAACACTGTCTTGATCAAACAAAATAAAGTCAATAAAACCCTCATTTAATGCCTTGTTAATACCAATATTTTGAGCATATGCAATCCCCATGTTGTCCGATAAAAATGTCACTTCGACTTGTTCAGAGTCATCTATATCTATTGGCACAGAGGAATTATTATCAATTATATAAATTTTCGAAACTTGTAGCTTCAATTTGTCGACTAATAACTTAAGTTCTTCTTGGACGGGATTGAACGTAATAATTATCGCAGAAACTTCTTTTTTGTTTTCAAGCATAAATTTATCATCATTTAATTTTAAACACTGATTATAACCACAACTAATAACAACCGAAAAATAAAATGACGACAATTTCTCAATTAAGGAGTGGGTTAAAAATTATATAATTCAACCCAACCAGATCATTTATTATTAAAGGTATGATTTGTATATTCCATCAAGATTATCTACTTGATCACTAAAATATGCGATTGAATCTTTAGGCAAGTCAACATCATCTCCAAGCTTCAGCTTCTCATAATGGGTGATAACATTATTTATTGCATTCTCTAACTTCTTTGAATCAGAAGAAAATGGAATAACATTCCCATTTTCTCCTTCAATAATACACTCTGTAACACCACCGGAATCAGTAGTAATAACCCAAACATTTCTAGCAATAGCCTCCCTGACGGTAAGACCAAAGCTTTCTTTACATCTTGAGGGGAATAACAACACATCGATAGATTCAAAAAAATCATCAATATTATTTTGGTTATACCCAGGAACTATAGTGCAGTTATTTATGCTAGATACAACATGATCCGGATAAGACTTATGTCCTAAATTTATCATATTATCAACTATTTTCAAAAAAGCTTTAGAATTATTAACATTAGAGAAAGCTTTTAATACCAAGTCGCTGCCTTTAATAGGAGTATTTCCGCCGACATAACCAAAAGTTATACTACCGTCAAATTTTTTAACTATTGATGCTTTAGGCATAAGAATACCATTTCTATCAACGGTTAAAGGCTTAGGGTGCATATTATTGAGATCATGAAGCTCTGCAGTATAACTACTCGGAGCTAAAACTTCACATGCATTTTTGAGATAGTGCCTGAGTTCAGCATCTCGAAGTGAAGGCGTTTTTTGATTATCTGTACAGTTCTTACACTTGCTTAAATCAATTTTATCTTGACCACAGAACTCACCTTTTGAATCGATCATAAACTGCTTATAACATAACCACCAAGCATCATGAACAGTAACAATATAGTTTATATTTTTATCAATGCAACTTTGAAGAGCACCGATTCCCAGTCCTTGCAAGCAATGTGCATGAGCCAGATCAGGCTTAACCACCTCTAATATTTTTGCTACTGGCTTTACAATTGATTTGTTATTGTAAAGTTCCATATCCTCATTTGGTACAGGTACACCGAATACAGTTACACCTTCTACCTCATAACGAACAGGCTCGTAAGCTCGTAAAGCATCATCAACAGGAAGAGTAGTAACCACATACACTTCATAGCCTTTATGTTTTTGTAAAAGCTTATTTATTTGCTCTGTGACAATCGTAGCACCACCAAAAGACCTTGGAGAATAAAAAACGTTGAATACAACTATTCTTGGTTTGGTCTTAATACAACTATAGTCTCTTACAATTGGCATTAACTGAGTGTTTGCTATCGATTCTGTATTATAGCGGGCCAAGACTGTAGTATTTGCATTAATCGCCATGTCTTGTCGCGTTTGCTCACAACAAACAAGCTTTGTCAGCTTGTCAAACCACTCAACCTGATCACTAGCTATATAACCATTTACCCCATCGTCGATGACATCGATAAAGGCACTCAAAGGAGACGATACTGAAGGAAGTTTTACTATAGATGCTTCGATATATTTAATATTACTTTTAGCTTCATTAAATATATATTTCTCTAAGGGTGCAATACTGATATCGCACTCAGATAGCAAGCGTAAATACTCAGAGTAGCTACAAAGTTCAAAGCGTTCTACTTGAGCATCAAGGCCATCAAAGCTGGATGGTAGCTCCAGTAAACCTATGATTCTAAAAATTACCTGAGAGTTTTCTCTCAGTACTTTCGCAATAGACGAAGCGGCTTCTTCGAAATCAATATTATGAGTTGATGTGCCTGACCCATATACTATCCTAATCTTATTATCTATTTTCTGTTTCTTTTCCGAACTCTTTAATATCTCATTAGCTAGCTGAAGAGTTTCTGAATCTAAGCAATTTTCAAGTATGAAAACATTTTCAACTCCTTCAGCATTCATAGACTCAGCTAAACCAGAGGTCGAAGCAATTGCCATATCACACGCAAGAAGTGCTTGCTTATAAGAATTAGCGCCTTCCAAAACTTGAGTTCTAACTTCACTCGAGAGATCACTAACAGTTTTACTTTCTGCTAGTATAGCTTCGTTAAAGATAAGGTCATCGACTTCCCAAAAAGTTTTTACATTGAGGCGTTTACACTCTTCAATCAAAGCCAATACAGTATCAGTGCTCGGAACCCGATAAAAAATAACTACTGACGAATGGGATATACTCGTTCTCGACTGATAGTAATCAGTCCAAGAAACCACTTCGCACTTAAAACCTAGTAGCTCCAGCATTTCCTTTTTCTGTGTAACTCTGTATTTAGTACACTGTTGTATACTTAACTCAGCTATGATTGTCACGGAGTTTAGACAAACTTCATGAGCTAATACTGAAGGCTTGTTGATAAAGTCTCTCTCAGTCAAACTATGGACATGTCCTCTCGCTGAATTATTTAAAGCTGTATGTACGAGGGTGCGTAGCCCGCCTGACTTAAAGACTTGAAAAGCATATTTTAGGGTATTTCTAAGACCTTTCTGACGGATAATGCGTGGTAGATAAAGAACGAGACTCTTTGCTCTCTTCAGTTTAATTAATACACTTATAATTGGCTGTACAGCTCTCCAAGTAGTAGAGTTTTCAATAGCACTTAAACGGTTAACCGTGCTATCAAGAGCATTGACTTGCTCTTCTAACAATTCAACCTTATGATTTAACGAGCTATTTTTACCTGTCAAAATACTGACTTCATCTAAAACTTTGCTTCTGAAGAAGTCAGATCTTGAGTATAAGTCAAAAAATTTACTGTAGTTATCAGAAGGGAAATTAATATTAGCGCCAATACGAGTATAGAACTCATCGAGTATTGCCTTAGCCGATGCAAATTTACCGATGCTAATTAGATAATCATGTAATTTATGATATTTAGAGGAGTCAGAACACTTAGAACATACGACAGATGACAATACTTCTAGGTCAAAATCTAAAAATCGACGTTCAACGCGAAACTGTTCATACTCACTTCGGAAAAACTTTGAGTCGTTGATAGCCAAACTCAAATTCTCACCGTCTCCTCTCACCCGATACGCAGACAATTTATGGTTAAGTAATGTAATATCTTCAGTAGAAGATAACCTTAACCACATGTCATAGTCTTGAAGTTGAAGTAACCTTTCATCGAAATAACCATACTCCTCAAAGATGCCTCTATGTAACATCGCTGAAGTCGCACACAACATATTTCCACAATCAATGAAATGTTTTTTTATCTCTAAACTATTAAAATCCTTATTAAATATTTTAGATAATTCGTGACCACATATATTTTTTTCATCATCAATTGTGTCGACCCAAGTGAAAGAAAAACGAGCCCCACTCTCAAGCATCAACTTCAATTGCATTGCTAGTTTGTTATTGTAATAAAGGTCATCACCTGAAAGTAAAGTAATATAAACCCCCTTTGCAGATCTAATTGCCAAGTTAGATGCATGTGAAGGGAAGGTATTATTATCCAGAGCAATTAATTTAATTTTATTGCTTTCAGATTCATAATTTCTTACTATTTCAACAGTACCATCTGTAGAGTTATTATCAACAATAATTAGCTCAAAGTTTTTATAAGTTTGAGATAAACAACTTTCAATAGAATCTGAAATATAATTTTCATGATTATAAGTAACCATGCATATTGAAATTAGAGGAAGACTCGATTCGTTCATAATTAATTAGACCAGTTATTGATCAGGTTCACTACATGCTTTTGCTCTGATTCAGTCAAAATAGGGCTTATCGGTAGACTTAAAATATCATCACAAATAGCTCTAACTTCATTTTCATGATCTATTTCGGCGTACGCTACCTGTTCATTGACAAATTTAGGATAGTGTTTTTGAGTTTGAACACCATTTTCTAACAAGTATTCACTCAACTTTTCTCGTTCCGATGTCTTAATAACAAACAAATGAAAAACATGGCTTTCTTCATATTCCCATTCAGGGAGTTTTACTAAATCATTATTAATATTGTCAATGTAATAACGTGCAACCCTTTGACGATCTTTAATATCTTCATCAATGTACTTAAGCTTAACTCTTAAAATAGCCGCTTGTATTTCATCCAACCTACTGTTCACACCTTTGTAAATGTGCTCATATTTTATGTGAGAGCCATAGCTTCTTAATGCAGAAACTATTTCCTTTAGCTTCTCGTCACTTGTTGTAATTGCACCGGCATCACCTAGAGCCCCTAAGTTTTTCCCTGGATAGAAACTGAAGGCACCAGCATGACCCCAAGATCCCGCTTTTTTCCCATCAATCATAGCTCCATGTGCTTGTGCGCAATCTTCTAGCACCAACAAGTCATAATCTTCAGCTAGCTTACAAATTTCTTTCATTGGAGCTAATTGACCGTACAGATGTACCGGAAGTATGACTTTGGTCTTTGATGTGATTTTTTGAGCGATTTTGGAAACATCGATGTTAAAGTTATTTGGGTCTGCGTCAACTAATACAGGAGTCAAATTACACTCCGAAATAGCAAGCACCGATGCAATAAAAGTGTTAGAAGGGACAATAACTTCATCACCATCATCGATTAACCCCATAATTTTCCATGCTTTCAAAGTAAGCGTTAGAGCATCTAGCCCATTGCCGACACCAATACAAAACTTCGTTTGGCAATAAGTTGAAAACTCTCTTTCAAACTGCTCGAGCTCATTTCCCATGATATACCAACCAGAGTCAATAACCTTGTCAAAGGAAGCCTTAATTTCGTCTTTGTATCTTTCGTTAATTTTTTTTAAGTCTAAAAATGGAATCATCATAATTACTCTGGAATGTATATTTCTGCTTGGCCGGTTATAACTTTTTGCTTGCCCACTTTACAATACGTATCAAAATAAACGCGACGTTTATTTATATCAATTTCGCTTACAACTACAGTAGCAACAACCGTATCATCAATGTAAACGGGCTTCCTAAACTTCAAGGATTGAGATACATAGACACAGCCTTCACCTGGCAGCTTAGTTCCAAACAGCGCGGAAAAAAAACTAGAGCTAATCATGCCATGAGCGATTCTTTTCTTAAAACGAGAGTTTTCAGCATAAACTTCATCAAGATGAACGGGGTTTCTATCTCCAGAGAAGCCAGCAAATTGCTTTACATCAGCTTCAGAAATAGTTTGAGAGTATGATGCGGACATCCCAACTTCAATATCGTGAATATCATACATTTAGTTACTCTCCTTTACCCATTGCTGTACGACATCATCTGGATAGCCTCTATGGAAGTGATTAACCCAAGGGTAAGCTGGCTTGCGGCTACCATCTTTCAAGCGTATTCTTGCGGCAGGGCCGATTAATTTCGCTGGATTACCAGAATAAAGCATATCTTCTTGAGTGCTTTTAGCTACTGTTGAACTTGCTCCAACTAAACAACCTTTAGCGATCGTGACTCCCGGTAATATTACGGACATTGTAGCTATCACAGCATAGTCTTCAATAACAACGCCTTGCATTACGTTACTTGGCGGATGCGGGTCATTCGTAAGGACAACATAGGGAAATAGCCAGACGTAATCTCCGACTTTTGAAAGTTTTCCTACATGAACATTACTGTGAAGCCTCACATAATCACCAAATTCACAATCCCCTTGTATATCTGATAGGGTTCCAATTTGAAAGTTTTTACCAGCGACGGTTTTCTCTCGAACAGAAACTCGATGACCCGTAACTAAACCTTCATCAAAAGTCGAACCCTCATAAAACATACTGTATGAGCGAATATGTGAATTTTTACCAACAACTAACTTTCTATTACCTGATAAAGAAGTTTCTACACCTAGTTCACAGTTACTTTCGACAACCGTATTGTCTCCAATATCTACATTGTCATGAATTATACTAAAGGCTCCGATAGTTACATTTTTACCAATCGTTGCTTTTTTCGATACGATCGCACTTTTATGTATAGTCATTAGTTTACCAACCTTAAAAATTCTTCATAATCACGAATATAATCTGACTCATCGTAAATATTACTCGCGAGTACCAACAAAACACAATCCTTTGAAAAATCGTGCATTTCTCGCCATTTGTTATTATCAATATACAACCCTTGTTCTGGACTATCGAGTACAACGCTCTCTCTCGACTGACCATCATCTAAGACAATTCTACAGCTACCTTTCACACAAATCGCCATTTGCTCTAATTTTTTGTGAGCATGAAAGCCTCTAGATATTTGGCTCTTTGTATCAAAAATATAGTAAACACGCTTAATTTCAAAGGGAATGTTACCCAATTCTTCGAGAGAAACTAATGATCCTCTATCGTCACCAAGCACATTGAATTTAAATGTTTTAATCATCAAGTTTTTCCAATAGTTTTTCTAGTTCTTTGACATCTACGTTCGCATCACCGTGAACAGAGTTTGAGTTATCGTCAGGAGTAGTAAGGAAGTGAATCAAATGAACATTTGAAACATCAGCTAAGGGCTGAAATACATAATAGTTAGTGCTTTGTGCCGATGGGTATAGTGATATAGCTGTACTACCTGGTTTCATGAATAATAAATTGGTAAAGGCAGCACCAGAAGCACCAACTATAACTTCAGCTTGCGAAAATAAATTATACTGCTCAAAAAAATCAAGAGAGCCAGGATCAACAAAGTCGAATCCTTTCCTATACAGTAACCTCTCTAAATCTAGAACATTACTGAGCTTCCTTAGCTTGGTGTTTTCTCTTTGTAAGTA
>NZ_JBFRSN010000359.1:0-1175 GCF_041473595.1 Vibrio sp. 10N.222.46.A1 | reverse complement strand
GTATCAGTATCAGTATCAGTATCAGTATCAGCTTAAAGTGTTAGCTCTCTACGCCATTACATTTATTTTATCTAACTTATATGCCCACTCAGAAACTAACAAGGCTCCAACTGCTGTACCCAGCAATGGAGCCTTGATCTTTGAATATGTTCCGCCCTATCTACTTATAGAGACCTGATTGCTTATCACCTTTGGCGTCACGCCAACCACCTAACCAATAAGACCGAGAATCCATTTGGCTATATGGGCAAGCTTCTTGTGACCTACCGTTTATACCAGCTTTGTAGCCTTGAGATTGTGCTCGTTCTAGTCGATCACGCTTTTGTCTCTTCATAGTGCAGTCCTCATACGGGTGTTCTATTTACTAACATACAATGATTACAACTTTGCGGAGTTTTTGTGACTCCAACTTTAAGAATCGACCAGTTTTTCACTTTTCTCAAGGCGATAAAAAAGCCCGAATTCAGAATTGTGAACTCGGGCTCAAGAGATGAAATTATTTAAATTTTCTACGGAACCCTAATAAGCCGAGTACAGTCAAAGCGAACCAACCTAAGCTACCGCCTTTACGATCGACCTTTGCTGTATCAGTACTACGAGCTTGGATATCGCTCTTACCTTTACCTTCGATAGGAATCAATTTAACCGCAACAACCTCTTCTACTGCATTAGACGCAGCACCAGCACAGTATGAGTTGTGAGACGTTGTATCGTAGGCTCGTTCATCGTTACCTCTACCGTCTCCATTTGTATCGATCATACATTTTATAGCTGTTGCAGAGATAACACCCGCATCGTTGATGCCTGAAGCATCAATGATTCGGAACTTGTTGTTCTCTCCAGAAACGTTGCCATCGTTAGTTAGATCATCTAGAAACCAAGCTTTGTTCTGAAACAGATCAATTCTTGATGGGTCAGTACCCGTTGCTTGATATGGATAAATAAAGCCACGGTGTCTACGCTCACTGCCATCAACTTCACGCGTTGTTTCTGCGTCAACTTGACCAACAATTTCATTGAAGTTGTTAACGGCTCTAGCTTCACCACTCGAACCAGCAAAGAAGATACCACCCGTTAGGTATGTCGCTGTTGGAGTCGCAACTGAAGCATCAGTAACAACGAACATCTTACTGCCTGCGCTACCATTTTCAGGCACTCTACCATTACGCTTAGAG
>NZ_JBFRSN010000358.1:0-2839 GCF_041473595.1 Vibrio sp. 10N.222.46.A1 | reverse complement strand
TGCAGATACTCTGAACGACGGAAGATACGTCGCGCTTCACGCCAACTGCCATCAATAAAGATCAGCAATAGTGTTTTGTTTGGGTCACGCATTTGTGGCAGGTTTTGAACCACGCGCGATTTGTCATCTGTATAGTCTTCGGGGAACACTACGACAGGTTGATAGTTGTCATCTTTTAAGACATCCAACATTTCCTGATTGGGCTCTGTGCGATGCCATAGGTAAGCGTAACTGTCTTTTACTGTATCGAGAATCAATCGACCTGTATTACTTGGTTTCAATATTTCGTTATCTGACAAGATCAACATGGTCGCGACGTTCGTATTTACGTCTGGTTGATGTTCACAGATACAGCTGTCTTGTTTGATTTTACAGAACTCACATCGCACTACTTTACACCCGCGCGCATTAAACGGCTTAGTAGCAATGGATAAACGGTGTTGATATAAACGGTGAAAAGCGTGGATTCTCATGGACAATAACGATAGATCTAGAAAAGTGGCACGATTGTACTTACAGTGACCCTAGAATGATAGAAGGAATTCCCATGCAAGACCCATCCCTGCTTCGCCTTGTTTGTTTTATTGTCGTTTTTGGATCATGTGCGCTTTGGGAGTACCGCTTTCCACGTAAAACGCTGACTCAGAGTAAATGGTTTCGTTGGGGAAACAACTTTGCGTTGGTTGCTTTAAACAGTTTTCTATTAGCCACTCTAATTCCAATCGCAGCATTTCAAGCGGCGGTTATCGCACAAGAAAGCCAATGGGGTCTGTTCAATACCCTGTCACTTCCTAAAGAACTCAGCATCCTCATCTGTGTTTTACTGTTAGATTGCGCTATTTACCTGCAGCACTTGGTGTTTCACCGTGTTTCATGGCTATGGAAGTTGCACCGAGTTCATCATGCAGATCTAGATATTGATGTCACAACCGGAACTCGTTTTCATCCAATTGAGATGATTCTTTCAATGCTGATTAAAGTGAGTTTAGTGATCGCGCTTGGTGTACCTGTCATCGCTGTTGTCATCTTTGAAATTGTTCTTAACGCCAGCGCGATGTTTAACCACAGCAATGCGCATCTGCCACTGTGGATTGATAAGCGATTGAGAAAAGTGATTGTGACACCAGACATGCACCGAGTTCATCACTCGGTCATTGTTAAGGAAACGCACTCAAACTTTGGTTTTTTCTTATCGGTGTGGGACATTTGGTTCAAAACCTATCGCGCTCAACCTAAGCTTGGCCATGATAACGTTCAGATTGGCGTTCCAGAGATTCAAGATGGTAAAGAGCAACGGTTAGACTTAATGCTACGTCAGCCATTTGCACGATTCCCGACAACGAAAGACTAGGTTCGAATTCAGTTGAGTCTCAGTTTATATTGAGATCAAACCTATCTTAATAACAAACCTGTCTCTATAACAAACCCGTCTCCATAACAAACCAAGCTTAATACCAAAGCAAAACGCCCTTAGATTCTTATGAAAACTTAAGGGCGTTTCTGTATCAATCGGAATTTAAGCGTAGCTAGTGCTTCAACTATTATGCTGCCAGGCTTAACTCAGCAAGCTCGTTTATTTGAGGACGCTTGTTTATTTCAGTACGTACTTATGAAGCATAGCTTGTTGGTGTCCTGCTATCTCTCCGACTTGCTCTGAACTCTCGATCATGGATTCAAGCTGTAACTTAGTATTCTCGCCTTGTTCAGAAACACGAGTGATCGAATGTGTCACATCCACCGTTGCGCGTGCCTGTTGCTCAGTCGCCACCATGATTTGTTCAACACGTCCTTTAATCTGGCTAACCGCGAATTCGATTTTCTCGAAGGCCTGCTTTACATCGCCACTGGTTTCCAGTGCATTCGCCATTTCGCTTCTCGACTCTGTTACAGACGCCCGTGAGCGATCAGCGGCTGCCACCAATTCATTCATCATATTTCGAATATTAGTGGTTTGCTGGGAAGTATCGCTGGCTAGTTTTCTTACTTCATCGGCGACCACTGCAAAGCCTCGGCCTTGATCTCCTGCTCGAGCTGCTTCTATTGCTGCATTCAATGCGAGTAAGTTAGTGTTGTCAGCAATGCCGCTGATCATGTCGACCATTTCGCGAATCTGTTTAACACGTCCGTCTAAGTCGGCCATCGATTCTTCATTCATGCTTAAAGAGTGTTCTAGTGCATGCAGTCGCTGCTGGTTAAGTCCAACAACTTGACTCCCTGTCACTGACTCATTTTCAGCAAGCTGGGCGTCATCATTTGAGGCGTTAGAAATACGTGCAATTTCACCAATAGATGCTTCAAGCTCTGTAATGGTGGTAATCATGTTCTGAAGTGATTCATTTTGCTCGTGTAAGCTTGAGTTAGTTTGCTCTGCGGCATCGTGACTGACTTCCGCTGTTTGATAAAGCGTTTCACAGTTTCGTGTTACCAAGCGCACCGAATCAGCGGTTGAATCGACAACAGAATTAAGTTTTGATGCGATAACTTGCAATTCCAATGGGCCAACTAATTGACTCTGTTTTGAAAAATCGTGTTCCGCGAGTAAGCTCATTTGTTGAGTAATGTTCCTGAGTCCTTTGTTCACCCAGTGACGCAATACGAACCATGAAATAGAAATGATGGCCGTTATCACTAATCCGCTAATAAATAGTACTTTGTCTATCGTCGCAATTGTCTGATTGACCACAAACTCGCTTTCATCAATTAAAATGGAAGCGGTGTTCGATAGTTGATTTAAGGTCCCTATCACGGTGTTAGCCAGATAGATGACTTTTGCTAAGTCGGCTTCTTGTTGCTCAACAAGTTCTAGCTTTTGCAGGATTTGTCTTAATACACCGTGATC
>NZ_JBFRSN010000357.1:0-510 GCF_041473595.1 Vibrio sp. 10N.222.46.A1 | reverse complement strand
ACATAGCTCCGTTAAAATCAATTTTCAACAAAAATTTCCAATAGGAAACAGATTTTCTTGTTTTGCTACGGGGAGCACGCTTTATTTCTCTGTGTGCTCTTTAATCAACAAAGCGCTTTATGCAACAATGAAATTAATAGACAGGAAGTAAAAAATTAGTGAGGGACCTATGTCAGAAGACATTTATGATGAGTACCCATCTCTAACGTTGGCGAAGGAAACGTTAGACCAGAATATTGAACCACTTAGGCTTGGCCAGCGCATTAAAGACATTCGCGGTAAGCTAGGGATCACGCTAGAAGAGGCAAGCCAAAGAACAGGCTTGGCGCGTTCTACGCTCAGTAAAATAGAGAACGAACAGATCTCTCCGACCTTTCAAGCGATGCAGAAATTGGCTATGGGGTTGCAGATAGATATGCCGCAACTCTTTGAGCCACCAAGAAAAAAAGTCGCTACAGGACGTCGTGATTTAACCAAAGTAGGCCAAGGTAAACCACACCCAACACCCAC
>NZ_JBFRSN010000356.1:0-3860 GCF_041473595.1 Vibrio sp. 10N.222.46.A1 | reverse complement strand
GCCTTCCTAGCGGTGTCCTTGATCTTATCCTGATCTGCCAACAATCCTCGTTAGCGCGCGTCACTTGTTCCTTGAGCGGTGTCCTTTACATCATCCTGATGTTCAGTCCTTTCCTCGTCCAGAGGTGTCCATTGTCTTTCCTTAGTAGCAACCATCCTAGTTACTATTGCGTCCATTCAATGTCCATTTCGCTATCCATGCCGATTATTCATCCTGAGTAATCGAATCTTCATCCTGAAGATAACCAAGTCCTTGGCGTTTCCTGTTCCGTGTCAGCATCCTTCCGACACCATTCATATTACCGATTCCTTATTTATCAGCAATGGTGCATAAGCGAATTTCTATATAATTATTTGAATGATAAATGTACGTATCGTTTTATTTCAATTGGTTACGGTGTCTAGGTGACTAATTTCGCCATCAAATATCGATATTTACTCACTGCCTTGTGAGAGATCTCGCACAAGGCCGCGAGTAAAAAGGGAGGATTATTCCCTACTGACCAATGGCTGCACCTTCACGACGAGGGTCTGCAGCGCCTTCTAAACCATCTTTTGTGATGCGAATCGCGTGTAAACCAGAGTTAAGATCGCGAACGTTGACCTCAAATCCCATCTTTTCTAGCTCAGGTTTGAAGTTTTCCGCTGATGTTCCTTTTTCCAAATCTAAGGTACCGAAGCGGTTTAGGAAGTGTGGTTGATTGATGGCTTGCTGAATATCCATGTCCCATTGGGTATGAGCAATGATCGCTTGTGCCACATAACCTATGATACGGCTGCCTCCCGGAGAGCCAATTGCCATGTAAGGTTTATCGTCTTGCATGATGATGGTCGGTGCCATTGAAGAGCGCGGACGCTTACCCGGTTCAAGTCGGTTGGCGATAGGCTTACCATCGTTATGGGTCTTGAATGAGAAATCTGTCAGTTCGTTGTTGAGTAGGAAGCCTCTTACCATCAAGCGTGAGCCAAAGGCATTCTCAATGGTGGTGGTCATCGACACGACATTGCCATCGCTATCTACAATATTGAAGTGGCTAGTGGACGGTAATTCAATAGAAACATCTTGGCTTCTCTGCATCGCGTGATCCCACGGCGGTGTGCCTGAAGATGCGCTTGCCAATGCCTTACCTGCGGTAATTAACTGAGCACGTTCCTGCAAATAGTCAGTATTCACTAACCCTTGGGTTGGCATTGGCACATAATCTTGATCCGCCATGTACATACCACGGTCTGCAAAGGCTAGGCGAGAAGCATCTGCTAACACTTGCCAAGATTTCGCGTCGTTTGGTCCCCATGATTTAAGATCAAACTGCTCGGTCATCGCTAAGATCTGCCCAACCGTTAATGCACCTGAACTTGGTGGACCCATTCCGCACACTTGGTAGCTCTCATAAGCAGAACAAACCGGCTCGCGCTGCTTGATCGAATAAGCGTCGAAGTCTTTCTGTGCTAATACGCCTGGGTTACCTTTCGCTGTTTGCACGGTATTGATGATGTCGGCAGAGATCTCACCTTGGTAAAAGGCCTTAGCACCGTTCTTAGAAATAGCGTTTAACGTTGCCGCGTACTCTGGGTTCTTAAGTTGCGTGCCAGCTGTTTTCGGGCTGCCATCGGCATTGAAGAAGTAGGCTTTGGTAGTGGCAAAGCGGCTTAGTCGCTGTTGGTCATTTTCAATCAAGGTGGCTAAACGTGGACTAATAGTAAAACCTTCTTCAGCCAGCTGAGCGATAGGTTTAATCAGTGATGCCCATTCGAGCTTGCCGTATTTCTGGTGAGTGTCCCACAGTAATTGCACCGTGCCTGGCGTGCCAACGGAGCGACCGCCAACCACGGCATCATAGAATTTAAGCGGTTGGCCGCTTTCGTCTTGGAATAGACGTGGTGTGGCATCAAGTGGTGCAGTTTCACGGCCATCGTAGGTTTTGAGTTGCTTGTCCTGGCCATCAAAATAAACAAGGAACGCGCCGCCACCAATACCTGAAGACTGAGGTTCCACTAAGCCAAGCATAAGCTGCACAGCAACCATGGCATCAATCGCGTTACCACCACGAGCAAGTACATCAGCACCGGCTTGTGTGGCAAGAGGGTTGGCCGCGGTGACCATCCAATCGTTGGCTTTAACGAGCTGTTTGGTTTCTAAACCACTACTTTGTTCGGGTGCGACGGAATCGGCAGCTTGATTTGCCCAACTGACGTGAGAGGCAAAAAGTAGGGTAGAAGTGGCGAGGGTTGTTAGTTTTGTTTTCCACTGCATGATCTTCTCCTTTTAATATGCAGAGCTAGATTGGCAGTGGAAAGATGAGATAGCCAGAGTGTTGTTAACGAATTGTAATCTTGATTCGAATTTAAGCGATTAAACCGGACAGCGACTGCCAAAGAATACTCACGCCAATAAGGCTGAATACCACGCCACATAAGCCATCGATGTATACCGTTGCTTCGCTGAGTTTCTTTTGCAATGCTTTAGTCGAAAGCATCCAAGCCAGTAGTGAGAACCAAAACAGAGACAGACCAAATAGGATGATAAGCGCAAAGCCTTTACCTGACAGAGACATGTCGGCAGGCACTAGGCTCGACATCAAGCTGATAAAGAACACCAAAGCCTTTGGGTTGAGAATATTGGTCGCAAACCCTTTCGAAAATGCCTGACGCTTATTGGTCAGAATCAGATCGTTGGCATTGACGGTATCGGCATCATCATCGTGGTTCTGAATGATTTGCCAGGTTGCTTTAAGTGCACCGTAGCCTAAGTACAGTAAGTAGCTACCGCCGGCTAGTTGGATAATGGCAAATAATGTCGGTTGTTGGTGGACTAGGTAACTGATTCCCGTCAGGCTCAGCAATGAGTGCAGCAAGATCCCGCAAGATAAACCAAGCGCAATGTACAAGCCTGTCTGGCGTCCGTGACGCGTCGCATTTTGCACGACTAACGCAAAATCAGGGCCGGGGCTCATCAAAGCGATGAAGTGGATAGAGGCTAGGGTGATCAGTATGGTGACTTCGTTCATCGTCAGTTCTCAATAACGTTGCCGCTATTTTTAAATAAGTAATCGTATTGAGCGTAGCTTACCGTGATTTGAAATAGAGCAATTGTAAATTATCAACACTTAGTTGATTTGTGAGGGTGGTACGCCGAACGTGGTTTTGAAAGCCTTAGAGAAGTGTGCTTGATCATAGAAGCCTACTTGGTGCGCGACCTTGGTACCACATATCCCAGATTTAATCAGACGCATGCTCTGTTCCATACGTAAACGGCTCAGCCATGCATAAGGCGTAATGCCCATTCTGTTTTTAAAATGGCGTTGGAATTGAGTCGTGGTTAAACCACACAACTCAGACAATTGTTCTAATCGCACTGGTTGATCCAAGTTCGCCATCAAGTAGTCTTTTAGCGTATCAATCGATTGATTACCCAGTTTGATGTCACTCTTCGATCCAAATTTCGCATAACGATCGACAATCGTCGAGAACCCTTCGAAAGGTAAGCAATCTTGAGCGAGCTGGCTGATGTTTTGATGGATTAATAGGCCGTGCAAGTTGCGTAATTGTGAAAATGCAGCTTGATCGGAGAGGATCAACTCAGAAAAGCCTAATGTGTGACCATTTTGCTTGGGATCGGCAAGATCTTGAAACCATTGGGGAGACACGGCAAACACACTGACTTGATAACCCGAATCGAGTTTGGAGTGCCCATCATGCAGCTCATCGGGTGGCATGATAACAACTTGGCCAGCACCAACATTATGGCTCGTCCCTTTATAGACGAATTTCTGCTGTCCTCGGGTAATTAAACCAATGTGAAAGTCCAAATGATAGTGGCGCTGGAAAGCAAACTCTTGGTATTGAGCTTGGATCAGGCTG
>NZ_JBFRSN010000355.1:0-2688 GCF_041473595.1 Vibrio sp. 10N.222.46.A1 | reverse complement strand
ACTCGTAACAGGCTCGAGCTAGTTGGTCGTCAGCATCATGCACTGGTTGGATTCAACCTTAATAGTTAAGTCCTTACCAACACATTCGAACACTTCGCCAGACAACAGATCCGTCACAGCGCCTGTCCAATTTAATGAGGCCGTCTTGCTTCGTTTCGATTTATTAATCACCACAATGCCTTTGTCGCCACGAACAAACACCAACAAGTCATCATTGGCTTCAACCACCTGCATCGCTTCGCCATGAACATGGTTATGGAATTGAATCATGTTTTTCATATAAGGCGCTTGCCAGTCGTTAAGCCAACGAGGTTGGCCACTCTTGTCCAGAATACCGCTGGTGCTGAGCTCACTGTAAACAAGCGGCACACCGCCATCTCGTCCAAGAATAAAGGCGTGAGCTAATTGCTCGTCGACTTCATCCATCACATGTTCCAAAAACACCTCGTTATTTGGAATGTCATGAGTGACAGCAAAAGTGATCGCTCGCATGTTCGACAGAGCTTGACCAAAACAGTATGGGTTGATCAGAGACTTAAAACTGCCCTGCTCTTCAAAAGCTTTGAAGATGGTATTGAATAGCGGAAAATCATACGCCCCTAAACGAGTGTGTTTAAGGTAAGGCTCGAGGAACAGTTCGTACTCTTCTTTGGTTGCACCACCGTCAGTAATGATCTCGCCAAAGATATGCATTTCTTCACAGATATCATCAGTCCAAACCTTACGTAGATGTGACAGTGTCATGTGTTTCGCTGCGTCGATGCGAAACCCTTTCACACCAATCACTTTCAAGGCTTTTAGGTAAGCTCGCTGCTGTGTAACCACATTGTCGTTGTCTAACAGCGTTGGCAGGCCTGGATCGCTTGCTCCACCAGTAATACGTCCGTTTTGCACCTCCCAAGTGTCTTTCCAGTTCTTGATACCAAACGCTTCGACAAAGTCGTTCTCATCAAACAAAGGTTTAGAAAGATCACCAAACAAACGAACGGATTCGTAATACTCAGAATCTTGTTGGTAAGACGCCATGTCTTGTTGATTTGGATACGTCAAATCACCGCGAATACTCGACTCGTTAGCCATGTGGTTAAACACAACGTCCACATAGGTACGAAGCCCATGTTGCTTTAACGTGTTCACCATTGCAGTGAAGTCTTGCGTATCACCAAGCTGATTATCGATCACACGATAATCTTGGGGTTGATAGCGCTGCCACCATTGGGTACCTGTATCTCGATCACAGCCTTTAGGCCCTCGTAACGACTTCATTGCCGGCGAGACTAAAACAGATTTATAACCCAACTCTTGAATCAGAGGGGCGTTCTTCATTACGTCAGCGTAGCACCAGTCAAAAGCATGCAATATAACATCTGTCGCTGGGGTGCTTAACATAGCTGAACTCTCCATGTTGTTCTCCTACCAAACTCGTTTACAGCTTTCTAGATAAATACAAAGGCTAAAAGGCAAAGCTGCATAAATTTCCTTAAGAATGGTATTTATTATATGAGTTACTCATTAAAACCCCTCCTCCTCCCACCGATTAGTCAAGGTGGATAGTTAAGGGCGTAGCGCCAATTATCGCATAACGTCCGGGATGAACACTCAGCCATAATGTTTTTAAATGCGCCCAAAAATGACAAAAAAGGAGCGTATCTACGCTCCTTTTATTCAATCTAACACATATCAATGACTAAGTTCGGTAAAGAACCTTCACTACGTGCCAGCCAAATTTTGTTTTTACCAGATGTGGTACAAGTGTCTCGCCAGAGAAACAAATCTTATCAAACTGAGGCACCATTTGACCTTTTTTGAACTCGCCTAGGTCGCCGCCCTTTTTACCTGATGGACAGGTTGAATGCTTCTTCGCTAGCGTTTGAAATTTAGCGCCCTTTTTAAGCTGCGTCATGATGTCTTCTGCTAATTCTTTATGCTTCACCAAAATATGAAGCGCTGCTGCTGTTCTTGCCATGATAATTCTCAGTTTGTTGCTGTCAGTTGATTTGCGATGATTACGTAGAATTCATCAACGTACTGACTGTTGTAATTCTGCTTACGGCTAACGACTTGTCGACAAAAGTCCATCAAACGCCTGCGTTTAGCGTGATTTTAACCCAAGAATCGTCATTCTTCACTCTATAACCGAAAACAACCCCCTTAAAGATCTTTAAAAACCGCATAGTGACTTGCTGCGAATGCCATTTCCCTTTAAATTAATCCTTATAGATTAAGCGCGTATTAAGTAGGAGCCACTTATGGCCAAACCGATAAGTAAAGCGAGTCAGTCACAGGGAATGCTGATGTTCAAGTTATCCCTCACTCAAAGTTTTGCGATAGGCACGCTTAAGGTCAGAGAAATCGTTCCTTTCCAGCCAATGACCCAAATCCCTTACTCTCATCACCACGTGATTGGTACCGTCACTATTCGCGAACTTACGGTTCCAGTTATTGATATGTCTGCGGCTATTGGGTTTCGACCGATCACACCGACTGAATACCAAGACTGTGTGCTCATCGTGACAGATTGCTTAAGAACCGTTGTAGCATTCTTGGTTCGTTCGATTGATAAAATCATTGAATGTGACTGGAAGAGTATTGAGTCGCCACCCGCAAGTGTAGGAACCAATGTGTTTGTTACCGGCATTACACGTTTTGAAGATCGTATCGTGCAGATGCTCGACGTAGAGTTATTAC
>NZ_JBFRSN010000354.1:0-4836 GCF_041473595.1 Vibrio sp. 10N.222.46.A1 | reverse complement strand
ACCCAGTATGGCAGCATAAGAAAGAGGGATAAGTAGTTTACTGGCTTTGTGATGCGGGTTGTTGCGGATCGGTGCCAACATAGTGGAAACGACCGCAGTATTGTTCAATATCGCTGAAGAAAAAGTGGTTAAGCTGAATAACCTGAGCAAGGTGAAACGATAGTTAGGTCCAATAACATAGTTGGTAACTACTCTTAGTAGCTTCGTTTTCTCTAATGCTACAGAGCAAATAACCAACAGCATCAAAGTTAATAAACCCATATTTGAAAAGCTTTGGATAACCTGCTCTGTCGTAACAAGAGAGCTGGTAAAAAGCACTAACAACAATACACCAAACACTCTATCAGACTGAGATTGAAAGCGTATCAAGCCGCAAATTGTTGCAACGAATAAGCCAAGTACCTGAACAGCAGGATTAATTAACCAATCAAGCAAAACCAATGCTCCAAATAAACGAATTAAGGTATGAGAATACAAACACCAAAGAGAACAGCCTATCATGGTGACGTTATAGGCTTAAGTATAGTGACACCATAAAACAGGGAAATACAAGTGTCAGTTCATGGCTCTCGTCAACACTAAAATTCACTAACGAACACTGACTTCGCTACTTAAAGTTGTGCTTATCATTCAATAACCTACGCTCTAAACAGCCACATTCACTACAGGTTTAGCCCCTTGCCTAAGCCTCTTACAATACAAGACTGATTCTAAAAAACGTCAAAGATACGTAAGAAAGCAAGAGAAAAATTAAACGCGGTCGCCCGAGCCTTTACCTAATACTGTTTGAATAATGTATTGGAAGTAAAACTTAGTATTCAACGTGTTAATCATGCGTTGATCCCACTCCGCTAATTTTTTCGGTGTCGACATGTCGATATCATTGATTTGAGCCAATCCCGTCACACCAGGCCTAACCGACAATACTCCTCTCGACTCTCTCTCATCAATCAACTCTTGTTGGTTAAACAGACATGGTCTTGGGCCAACTAAACTCATTTCACCTTTAAGCACGTTGTATAGCTGAGGCAGTTCATCAAGCTTGGTTTTACGCAGGAATCCACCGAGCTTGGTCACTGAACTCGCTCCAACTAAATGAGTCGCGACAGATTTTGTTTCGACAGGCATTGTGCGGAATTTAACCAAGGTGAAAGGTTTTTTGTTACGACCTACACGCGTTTGAAAAAAGACAGGCGACCTTGTATCAAAGTAACCAAGGATACAAATAAGGAGAAATACTGGCCACAGGAGCAACAGACCAAAGAGAGCAAAAAAGAAATCCAATAAACGAATCAAAATATAAGTCCTATTAAATTTGAATTAAAAACTGGGGCGATATAAGTACTACTAATTAATCAAAAACACCTGAAGAACTTATGGATAAGAAAGTAACAAGCTATCTAAAACACATCAATGCGACTTCAAGTACGCTTCTACTGTTCTTTTGATTCCTTGCTTAAAGGTCACGGGAGGTGTCCACCCCAGAATTTCCTTCGTCAAACAAATATCAACTTGGAGGTTGCCACATACTCTTTGTGCGACTTGTTGTTTTTTTAACACTGAAGCACTCAGCTCTATCCAAGACATAGGAACGGGTATAAGCCTCGGTGTTTTTCCCATAGATAGAGCAATTGTTCGCATTAATTGAGTTGTCGATACATCATGGTCATCAGAAGCCAAAAATGTATGCCCTGGAGCCAAAGGGTGTTCACAGCACACCAGTATCAAACTGGATAGATTATCCAGATACACCAAGCTTCGACGGTTCTTTATGGCACCAAACGGTAATGGAATACCCTTGTCAATCAAACGCATCATAGATAAGAAATTCGCTTTTACGCCAGGTCCATAAACTAATGGCGGCCTGATAATAACCACTTCTAACCCTGTATCTTTTGAGAGCTTAGCCACCTCAACTTCAGCTTCATACTTACTCAAACTGTAAGGGTCTTGAGGAGTATTATTTAAATTCGGCCCAAAGGGTAAATTGGGCTCGCTAAACTCACCGTTTACTTTGATCGAACTAACAAAGACAAATCTCTTAACGCCCGCATCAGCTGCCTGCTTCGCTAAGTTCAATGTACCCAGTGTATTAATATCTCGATAGGCTATCACTGCATCTTGCTCGACCTCATTCATTTGATGAACACGAGCTGCACAGTGAACAACACAATCGACACCTTCGAATGAACCCGACCAATCAGTAGATGCGCCAATAGAAGGAACAACCAAGCTATTAGTTAGTGGACCTATTTGCTTACGCACAACCGGAGTGACTGCCCAGTCACGCTCTCTAGCCAACTCAACAACTCTAGAGCCGACAAAACCAGTGCTGCCTGTGACTACAATTCTCATAATGCAAAAAGCCTAAAAGTAGAACAAATAACAAACAATATTAACAGTAAACGTACCGAGTGACACATAACAATCAATTACAACTAGCTTACCGCACTCAACAACATTAAAATACAGTCTAAAAACTATAATCATCAAACTTAAGACGCTCAGTGGCTCGCTAAGGAACACCATGATCAGACCAATACATATATTGCTTAATGCCAAACGCAAGAACAAGCGTTTCATCAGTATTGGCTATGATATTTTCGCTATCGTGATTTCACTCTATCTAGCCATTGCCTTAAGGCTTGGAAATGCTTTTTTTTCAGTCGAAATAGAGGAACTAATCACTCTTTTTATTACTGTTTCAATCACAATTTATAGCTTCATTAAATTAGGAATGTACCGAGCTGTCCTACGTTATATGATGCTACCAGCCGTGGGCAACATTTTCTTTGGCGTTATAATATCGACCCTAGCTTTAATAATGAGTGGATTTTTTTTCCAATCGTTCATCCCTAGAAGTGTCCCATTTATATATGCGGGCTTGGCAACCCTGACGCTAGGTGGCCCCAGAATACTTATCCGTTCAATTTATTATCATTGGTTTAAGCGTCAAAAGCCCAATGTGTTTATTTATGGCGCAGGGGCTACCGGTCGCGACTTAACATATGCTCTGATTCAGGGGGATGAATACAATCCAGTCGTATTACTTGATGACGACCCTACAAAGTCAGGTCAAATATTATTTGGACTTAAGGTCCACCACTCAAGTGAATTTGAACACCTTCAATCACTTTATCAACCCGTAAAGCTGCTTTTGGCCATTAATGGGATTAATAAAGGTGAGCGCTTGAGATTGGTTGAAAAATTGTCACATTGGCCAATCGCAGTGCAATCCGTTCCATCAGTAGAAGATATTGCTACAGGAAAAGCGACAGCAACTGACGTAAAAGACTTAGACGTTGCAGATCTACTTGGAAGAGCTGCTGTGGACCCTGACAAGGCACTTTTAGCACAAAACATTTTCAATAAGAATGTAATGGTTACTGGCGCCGGAGGCTCTATTGGCTCTGAGCTGTGTCGTCAAATCATGTCACAGAAACCCAAAACACTTGTGCTGTTTGAGCTAAATGAATACAACCTTTATAAAATCGACCAAGAACTAAATTCGACCAAAATAAATTTAAAAAGCGAAACTCAAATCGTTGCAGCTCTTGGCTCCGTTCAGAGACAAAACCGCTTAGAAAAATTGATGACAGCGCATGGCGTTGAAACTGTTTACCATGCTGCAGCATATAAACATGTTCCGTTAGTTGAAGATAATATTGTTGAAGGCGTTCGTAATAATGTGTTTGGCACACTTGCTTGCGCTGAAGCTGCGATCCAAACAGGGGTAAAAAACTTCACTCTAATCTCAACAGATAAAGCAGTGAGACCAACTAACGTAATGGGGGCAACCAAGCGCATGGCTGAGTTGGTTCTTCAAGCGTTGGCAGATAAGCAAGACACCACAAATTTCACAATGGTACGTTTTGGTAATGTTCTAGGCTCTTCGGGCTCGGTTGTTCCATTATTCAAAAAGCAAATCAAATGTGGCGGCCCTGTAACCGTAACTCACCCTGATATCATTCGTTATTTCATGCTGATCCCCGAAGCAGCCCAACTTGTTATCCAAGCAGGGGCCATGGGTAACAATGGTCAGGTGTTCGTTCTTGATATGGGCGAGCCAGTCAAGATTTTAGACCTAGCGAAACGAATGATTCACCTAATGGGTATGCAAGAAAATATAGAAGGATCACCTCAAGAGGGCGATATTTCTATAAAGTTCACAGGATTACGCCCAGGAGAAAAGCTTTATGAAGAGCTTTTGATTGGGGACAATGTGGAAGGTAGTGGCCATCAAAAGATAATGACAGCCAGAGAGCAGATGTTGAGTTGGAGTGAAATGCAGCCACTTTTGGAACAGCTCGATAGGTGTTGCCATAACTTTGATGAAGAATGCATTATGAGGATTCTATTAGATGCCCCTACTGGGTATAAACCCAATGCTAACGGATAGCACCAAGCTCATCGTAAACCTTTAGAGTTTTTTCAAATACCATTTCTTGAGAAAACTCTGTTTCAACTTTTTGACGCCCCCTAACGCCAAATTCAAGAGTTTTTTCATCATTCTCAAGCAACGCGCGTAAACAGTTAGCAAGTGAAATTGCATCTCCTGGTTGCGCCAGTAAACCGTTAACATTATGAGATACGATTTCACGACAACCAACAACATCAGTTGTGATTATCGCTCTTTGGCAAGAAGCTGCCTCGATTAAGATTCGAGGGACACCTTCACCATATGTAGTAGGCAAACACACTATATCGTTTTCTTTTATTAGCTTAGGCATATTTTGCACGTTACCTAGCCAATTAATATCACCAGAGCTTGCCCAAGCCTCTACTTGACTAAGAGGAATAGCAGAAGAAACGTCGCTATCAATAATCCCCGCAACA
>NZ_JBFRSN010000353.1:0-2966 GCF_041473595.1 Vibrio sp. 10N.222.46.A1 | reverse complement strand
TCGATGGATCTACATCAATTAGCAAAAATGAGTGAAGCTGATATTGCTTCATGGGTTCGTGGTAATACAGGTAAATTTTCGCTGATATCTGACAGTGAGTTAGAAAGCACTATTGATGCCCGTGACCGTTGGGAAGAGCGAGCAACAGAATTAGCTAGTGATGTTGGTACGCTACTCAACATCGATGTTGGTGAGCACACTAGCGCTAATTGTCCTGTACAGAATGCCCTTGATGCTGTTTATCAAGCAACTCAAAAGAAAGCCAAAACCGAGGCACTGAAAGAACGCCTTAGTGGTGTTCTCAATGACGAGCTCATTAACTAGTAGGGGCAAGGTTATGGCATGGGTTATTGAAATAACACAGAGGCTTTCGGTTCGTAACAGTGAAGAGGGGCTAGACAGGTCATACGTTACCGCAATCAAACGATGCGGTACGAATTGCTCAATTACTACTTCTTTTAATAATGCGAAGGTTTACAAAAACCGTAATCACTTTCAAAAACTACTGGATTTTTTTGAGCAGTCTGGAATCGCCTATGAACTAATTTCAGTCGAAAATAAAGGGTAATCGTGTATGGTCACTAAAATCAGTTTACTTGCGGTTGCTTGCGGTTTGGCTGTGTACTTTGCGAGTAACCATTTTGATTTGAGTGTTAATCAGTCGTCAGTTGAACAACTTTCAATTGACCAAGAAACGGCACTCTTAGTTACTAAACCTGAGACTCAAAGTAAGCCAGTACAACTGACGGTTAAGCGCACAGTTGGCAATGGTAGTTTAGAAGCTCCGCAAGCAGTCGAACCAGAACCCATAGCCGATGCTGATTTAGTAATGTCGGAATCCCTAACGAGCTTGCATCTAACGGAATTTAGCGACTACTTGGGTGATGAGCAAGCAAGCGAGCACACAATATTGGCTTTTTACACGGATAGTCGATGGTATGAGTTTTATGAGCGCGTAGGTTATTCGTCAGAAGACATTCACCAGTTGATTGCTTTCCGAAGCCAATATTTGGCAGATAGTAGCCAACTTGGAAAAGAATATTACTATCACAGATGGTCAGATGCGCCTCATAGGGCATTGTCCGATACAGTGGCAGATGAGCTAATGTCCTACTTAGGTAACGGACAAGAACAAGCATTAACACTGAGTAGCACTTTATCCAGTGTGGCTAGTAAATATGGCATTACCACATCGTTAGTTGAAAGAATTGCTAAGACATACCTTCTAGGTTCAATCGGCAGAATGGAAACTACATCAGAACTATTTAACTCATCTTTCGATCCGCAAGTTGACGTAATTAAGCTTGATTCGAACTTTGTCGGCTTTTTGGTAGGGAAAGCGGGTTATACCCAAGAAATAGTTGTCATTGATAAAGGACGTTTAATGGATACATATTCGTCAAACAACAACTAAACAAATTTAAAGGGAAATTATGCCTGATATTTTGATTAACTTGGATGAACAATTGTTTGTTCCAAGCGTGGATGTTTCACTTCTAAGTATGGTGAAACTTGGCAAGTTTACGTGGCCAACAGGTGCAACTTGCGTTACTCAAGAGTGCGATGGTGCATTGCTTTGGTGGAGCGCATCTGTTGATGATGTTACGGCAGCCCGACAAGCGGCAAAACCGGATACTGGTTTGATGCCACTTATTGGCTTAGGCGATCAAGTGTCAATTGATTACTACTTGTCGAATGGTCAAGAAGTGGTAGCGAATGACTGGCAAAAAGCTGTAGTAACGATAGACCAATTCACTAATTCTAAAATTGGAACAAGGGAACAATTATGAAAATCAGTGAACTAGCTTTGCCTGTTCAAGAAAAAGAAACATTTTCTCAGGAGTTTAAAGAGTTCTTATCAGTCCTCAAAGGTTTGGTTGACAAAAAAGGTCTTGATTACCTTGGAGCAGCAGATGACCCGAATTTTGACTTTCAACGAATTAATATGAGTTTCGGGCTTGATGAAGAATCTAAAGTTGATGAGTTAATTCGAGACATACGCGATAACTTAGCAAATAACTACACTGGCGCATACTTTGTAAAAGTTAAAGGTAAGTTTCCTTTAGCTGCTAGGAAGTCACACATTCTGTCTGCTGATTGTTGGTCTGTTGAGTTCTACTTTGCCAAGTCTTGGCAGTTGCAAGAAGACATCCAACCATAGGGGGAATTGGTCGCTATGGGCAAACAAGTAAACAAAGACGTCGCTAAGTTTAACGCCCTTACTATTGCCTCAATGGTGCTTGAAAAAGTCGATATTGATGAGGAGCTAGGCGACTTTCTGGAGAGGGAGGATTTAGCTGAATTTTTGCCACTTATTCAAGACGAAATGAAGCGCTTAACTAAATCTATCGTTAACAGGGCTGAGAATCTAAACGCTAAATATAAAGGCAAGATACCAGACTTTGCTAACACTTCGCTTGAAACAGAAGCAATTCAAGATATTTGCGAAAAAATGTATTAAGGGGATTTTGAAAAATTTAGTCGCATTATTTACATTTATGGAGAAAGTAATACTTAATTTAAAGTACCAATTACAGAAAGCTTTCCTTTGTTCATTCGGTAAGCATATAGATTGCAACGGGGCGAATTTCTGTGGAGCATGTGGCTATAAAGTCAACCCCAACGCTTATCATGGGTTTGTAGCTACGCTTTATGATGGTACTAAGATACAAGTTAATGCAATAAACGAAATGCACGCTAGAAGCCTTGTTATTTACGAGAGCTGCGATGCAATTGATCGTGATACCGGAGAACCGCTATCTCGCACAAAAATCCATCCAGAAAACATTAAATCTATCGCTCTAAAAAGTTAGTTGTAACCCATACCCAAGCTATTACAGATCAATTTACTGACTGTAACGCAATGATTGGAAGTGCTGATAATGATGAGGGGTGGGAACGAAACTTAAAAGCGAATAATTTACCAATAATCGAATAACGAGGGAAAATCGATGGATCTACATCAA
>NZ_JBFRSN010000352.1:1725-1925 GCF_041473595.1 Vibrio sp. 10N.222.46.A1 | reverse complement strand
CATTACGGAACCAACGGTTGCAGATTTAGCTGCCGGTGTTGTTACGACAGGCACTGTCGATGTGATGCCAGTGCAAAGTGCAGATGGTGCAACAATCACTCAGTTTGTTTATGACGGACAACTTAGAACACTGGTTCAAACAGATACTGGTGAGCAGCGGTTCGGTTTCACTGAAGGGACGCTAGTCATCACCCTTCAAG
>NZ_JBFRSN010000352.1:0-909 GCF_041473595.1 Vibrio sp. 10N.222.46.A1 | reverse complement strand
TGACTTTGATAAAGACCCTGTGACATCTACCGTGAAGTTGACCATCACCGATGGTGATATTCCAACGATTAATACCATTCCAAGCGTCACGCTATCGGAATCTAATCTTGCAGACGGCTCAACCGCAAGCAACGCGCCTGTGAGTCAAACAGAGACGATCACCTTTACCAATCAAAGCGACAATGTGACCAGTTTCCGCATTGAGCCAAGCCTGTTTAATACCAACGACACACTCAAATCGAATGGATTGGTCGTTGAGCTTAAAGCGGATCCCAACACGACTGGGGCGTACATTGGCTTTGTGAAAGATGGCGCCAACCCAGAGGTTCCTGTCTTTACGATTAGTTTCTCTACTAGCACTGTGGGTGAGTACACCTTTACTCTGCTTGAAGCGTTAGATCATGCTGATGGCCAAGCGAAGAACGATCTGAGCTTTGAACTGCCTGTATTTGCCGTCGACCGCGATGGTGACGATTCATTGATGTCGCCATTGAAAGTGACGGTCAGCGATGATGTGCAAGGCATGCAAAACCAAACGTTGACCATTACTGAGCCAACGGTGGCTGATTTGGCTGCTGGTGTTGTCACGACAGGCACGGTTGATGTGATGCCAGTGCAAAGTGCAGATGGGGCAACGATTACCCAGTTCGTTTATGACGGACAACTTAGAACATTGGTTCAAACAGATACTGGTGAGCAGCGCTTCGGTTTCACTGAAGGGACGTTAGTCATCACCCTTCAAGGTGAAGTGCGTTTTGAACCCAATCGCGATTTAAACCACACGAGCAGCGAAGACATCGTTAAAACCATCGTAGTGACGTCAAGTGACTTTGATAAAGACCCTGTGACATCTACCGTGAAGTTGACCATCACCGATGGTGATATTCCAATCATCAACACCATTCCAAG
>NZ_JBFRSN010000351.1:0-1658 GCF_041473595.1 Vibrio sp. 10N.222.46.A1 | reverse complement strand
CATCAACACCATTCCAAGCGTTTCTTTATCGGAATCCAACCTTACAGATGGCTCGGCAGCAAGCAATGCTCCTGTTAGCCAAACTGAGACTATTCAGTTCACCAATCAAAGTGATGATGTAGTCAAATTCCGTATCGATCCTGCTCAATTCAACCCGAACGACACACTTAAATCGAATGGGTTGGTCGTTGAGCTTAAAGCTGATCCAAATACGACTGGAGCGTACATCGGCTTTGTGAAAGACGGAGCTAACCCAGAGGTTCCCGTCTTTACGATTAGTTTTTCTACTAGCACGGTGGGTGAGTACACCTTTACTCTGCTTGAAGCATTAGATCATGCTGATGGCCAAGCGAAGAATGACCTGAGCTTTGAACTACCTGTCTTTGCGGTCGACCGTGATGGTGACGACTCATTGATGTCGCCATTGAAAGTGACGGTCAGCGATGATGTTCAAGGCATGCAAAATCAAACGCTGAGCATTACGGAACCAACGGTGGCTGATTTAGCCGCTGGTGTTGTCACGACAGGTACTGTCGATGTAATGCCAAACCAAAGTGCCGACGGGGCAACGATTACCCAGTTTACTTACGATAACAACGTGTACACGTTAGTTCAGGGGACAACCGGAGAGCAGGTTTTCCCTGTTGCTGAAGGTAAACTGTATATCACTCTGGAAGGTGATGTCCGTTTCGAACCTAATCGCAACCTCAATCATTCAGGGGGCGATATTGTTAAGACTATTACGGTCATGTCTGAAGATAAAGATGGTGACGAAGTCACGTCGACCGTTACGCTTACCATTTCAGATGGTGCTCCACCTGTTATTGATAACATACCACCAGTCGCCTTGGCTGAAGCAAACTTGCTTGATGGCACCTCTCCGAGCATAACGGTCACTCAAACCGGAACAATGACGTTTACATCTGGTAGTGATGATGTGAACCACTTCCGTATTGATACTGCGCAGTTCAACACAACTGGGGACCTAAAATCGGATGGTCTGGTTGTTAAGCTAAAAGAAGATCCTCTAAACAGCGACAATTATATTGGCTTCGTAGAAAACGGTGGTGTCCAAACGGACATTTTCACCATCACTTTTGATAGTTTGGTGCTTGGTCAATATACCTTCACATTGTTAGAAGAGTTAGATCACCTGCCTGTGCAAGGTAATAACGTTCAAATCTTCACCTTGCCAGTTATTGCGGTCGACCAAGACAATACGGATTCAGTAATTAAGCCTCTTACGGTGACTATTACTGATGATGTACCCGTCATTACGGATACAACAGTTGCGAGTACGTTTGTTGTTGATGAAGATGATTTAGGCTCTGTTGTGGCTCAAGCGACAGGCTCGTTTGTGACCACAGAAGGTGCAGACCAAGTAGAGGTTTACGAACTGCGTAACGTAGCCACTCTAGAAACTACTCTGACATCAGGCAATGAAGCGATTTCGATCACTGAGGTCACTGGGGCTGCGAACACAACCACCTACCAAGGTGCGACCACAAGTGGGACTCCGATTTTTACTCTTGCACTTGGTAACGATGGGTCATACACATTCACTTTACTTGGCCCTCTAAATCACGCTACTGGATCAAATGACCTAACCATACCATTTAATGTTGTGGCGGTAGACGGTGATGGCGATGACTCCAACC
>NZ_JBFRSN010000350.1:0-4574 GCF_041473595.1 Vibrio sp. 10N.222.46.A1 | reverse complement strand
AAGTTTGCGACAGAACCCTTTCTTCTTCTAAATCCCTCTGAAGGACGGCATCTTGGCCGATTTCCTAATAAGACGCTTCATACGCGTACTCAAGAGCTTGCAGACCGAGGAATGAACAAGCATGCGATCAGTAAAGAGTTAGAGTGCAGTAGGACTACGGTCTATAAGGTTCTAGGAAAAAATATCTCTCTTTAGAATCGCGAACAAAGCTGTTCTTTAAATGAGTAAAGAGCTGACTGACGTTGCTTCGCTCTGTCGGCTTCATACTGACTCTACATGCAAGCATATAGCAGCCAGCACGAACCTATCCCTTGATGAAATAAATAAATTTTCAGAATTTTAATTTAATTATTGTTGCAATGATTAAGAGGCAGAGAGAATGAAAAGAGCAAGAATGAGCCAGGTTCAAAAAGAGGTCTTAAGATGTTTGGCCAAGGCGTTCATCAAAGGAGTAAAAGAAGGTAAGTCAACCGTCATCAACCTGGCCGTCAATCAAGTGCTTGGGAGAGATATTCACCCGAACAACTTCCGAGTTTCATGTAAAGCTCTTGAAGAGTGTGGACTGGTTATGCGCAAAAAAGTGGATCTAGATTGGTACATCAATATAACGCCAGATGGGTTTGATAAGGCACTCACCTGGCTTGATTAAACGATGCTTATGAAACTCATTTTTGGACAGAAGTGTTTTAGAGTAGTCGCACTAAGGCGCTCTTGTCCCAAAGCATGGCGGCATAACACGTCTCTGGACAGAAGCTTGTTAATGCCTTTGCTAAGTTAGCGAGTCATGAATAAATGCAAGTGTAAAAGTCCCTTAACTCATTGCATTGTATTGATTGGAAAGGTCAGATACTGGGTGCTCCCAATTGATGAACAATTCCAAATCATCGCAGGGAGCAACCGTAATACCCTTAAATTATGTATGAAGAGGTGCTAACTGATAGCTCTGGCTAAGAACAGCTAAAAGCACTGTTCTTAGTTGAATTACTTGAAGTAATAAGAAAACACGAGTTCGAGGGTATCAACATCACCTGCTAAATGATGCCATTGTAGATCTGACTTAATTTGACCAAAGTCCAATACATTCACGCCGACGCCTATGTTGGGGTGAACATTATCCTCCACCTCGAAATCTTCCGCGTGGTTCGAACTTGCATCAAGATAACCTAAGCCCAAACTGAAGTACGGGGCGAATTTATCGCCCCAAAGCTGCGTAACTCGATAAACAAAGTTAAAGCTGTAATGTTGGTAATCGACCGTCATATCATTATATTGCGTATGTTCTGCTTTCAAATCGACACTATTTAGCCAACGATAAGTAAACTGGATACTCGCGTTATTATCAAATTGGTACCCTAAGCTACTTCCGAAAGAAAACTGACTGTTACTTTCCTGACTCCACGCGTTGTGGTCAGTATCTGGCTCTAACCATGAAATCCCAGGATTAGCTGTTACATATATTCCGTTATTCTCTTCTGCAGAATGAGCGAAAGGAGAAACACTTAACAATAGTGGGACGACCACTTTAACGGCAAGTGACTTTTGATGTCTAAACAGTGCGAGTATCGTCAATAGCAGCGTGCTTAAGAACCCTATAGAACCACCACTGCTGGTTCCCGCGATAACCTTCCCCCCATAAGGAACACCGGCTTGAATATGAAGATTAACGGTAGCAGGGTAACTATGTCTTGTTCCAATATCTGTAACATCATATTCAAAGCTATCATCGCCTATAAAACCAGCGTCAGGCGTGTAAATGAATTCACCAGTCTCCTTAAGTGTTACCGACCCATACATTGGTTGTTTATAGATTCGCGCAGTTAAATCTGCATAAAAAGGAGCTTGTGTATTTGCATCATCTGTATCGTTAAGCAACACACCTGGTGCAACAATGGTATCAATACTGTCTGCGTAAAGTGAGTAGCTATCATTATTAGCAACTGGCGCAGCATTGTTAGGGATAAGAGTCCAACCTGTGGAGAGAATTGTTATTGATACTTTTGCTTGGCTCGTATTGATTGAATAATAAAATTCATCATTGCCATAATAATCAGCATCAGGTTGATACTCAAAACTGCCGTCTGCATTCAATGTGACACTTCCATACAAAGCATCTTGGTCTAATGTAGCGGCTGCTGAATTTTCATTGGTATCATTTTTAAGCACTCCATCTTGGCTAGATACAATCAACTTAGTATCTTGATCAACCTCATAGCTATCTGGGTGAGCATAAAGAGATTCATGTTTTTCGAATGCGCCAATGTCGATACTCAACCCCTGTGGGCGGGTTTGCTTGAGGTAATCTGATGTGATTGAGCTTCCATCGGCATATAGCGCTTTAGCGTCGTCGCCTTTATCAACAAGCGCTATTGAAAGCGTGTTTGGAACGAAACAATTAGTTGTAACGCACCCTGCAAGTGACAGGCCAGTATTAGGGGTGTCATCGACACCAGGTGTCGAAATAAAGTTATTGTTGTTCTCTGATAATGGGTAAATAGTTGTATCGTCCCAATCAGTTGGATAAATTGCAGAGCCAACATTATTTGCACCATCGATTATAACGAGTAGATTGTTATTGGCTATAAGCTGAGCACTATTGATTAACTCTATATGGGTCGCTTTGTAAGTAGCAGGGTCTACATTTTTAGTAATAGTCGGGTAATACAGCGTACTATTGGTTAGCGTCAATTTTCCTTTATTGACATAGATTGGCCAACCTCTATTAGCATCCCTTCCATCAAATAAAGTATTTATAATTTGTGCATCAGCTTCATTAAATCTAAAAGTAGAATTAAATAAGCCTTTAAATATACTATCTTTGATGACTGCCGTTGTGCTGCTGCCTGAACTATCTTGACTAACTTGAATAACATGACTGGCTGTGCTTTCAACCAATGGTCCATTAGATTCAAAAGCCGTATTTTCAATAAAAACATCACTATTAAAAATAAGGGTAGGTGCTGATCTTGGACCAAGATTTTCGAATATAAATGAATCTTTTATTGTAACCAAGCCATCTTGAGTAGACATGATGGATGCCTCTCCTTGCCTAGGCACTATCCTATATAGGATAACGTTATTGAGTGTTACATTAGCGTTATCGGAAAAGATAAAACCTGACATGTGTTCTGCCCACACATTTTCAATGGTGGCATCGATGGTGCGCCCTGCGGTATTTCGAGGATTAATGTCAAATAAAAGACCAGATGATCTTAGAATCAGATTGTTAGGATCATTCGGATAACCAGTATTAAATGAGCCAGTATCAGAAACCCAGCGTTGATGGTCATTAATGTGGACATAATCATCGCCTAATCCTCGAATGATAATATCATCAGTAATTGTCATTCGGTTGTCGGTTTGACCTGAAGGGACTTCACCCAAATTAGGCGAGATAGGTGCTTGTGCATTATATGAAGCCGGTATTTCGATAGTATCTAAACCAGGATTAGCATTGGCCTTTTCGATGAAATCTCGAAGTGAGCCTATGCCTTGATCACTACTTGTTGTTACCGTATAAGTGGCAGATTGTACGCTCAAAGAGCTAAAAAGTAGTCCAAATAAAATTATTGACTTTGGAGTCATATTACCATCCTTGATATCCATGAAAAAACTAAGCCCAGATTTTTTTAAGTTACTTGTAACCAACAACTTAGCTCATATATAAGAATATCACAACTCTCCCTAAGTAATGACTTTTGGAGATGTGTATACTTGGGTGCGGACGGGAGTTTTTTCAAAGTAATGTGTTTGCTTTACACATTAGCTAGTTCTATTACGATCTAGATGGGTTCTAGAACGTTTTGGGGCATTTCTGAGGTAGAATGTACCACGGGTAAAAATTCAGCCTGTGAAGGTTTTGGACAATTATCATTTGAAGAAAATGCTCTAATCGCTGTTATCACCAAGCGACTTTGTCGTTTTTAAGAGCAAAAACGCCTCACATCTGAGGCGTTTCACAGCTAATATATAAACTGAGGATTTATTTGAGTTTTATATGTTTGTTGGTCTATCAGTAATTCTTCACCTTAAATGTAAGGCTGAGTATTGTTGGCATTTTGAACGTCTTATTTTTGTGATAATTGCGGGGAACCCCCCCTTTTTTTTATTTAGCAATTCACTACCTTAAAAACTATGGTGGACTTGGGCGTTACCCTTTGGGCAAGGCTTTTTGCTTGTATCTTTCACCTATGGCCTAAGAGTGGCATCACCCTGATGTGTCACTGCGTGCCGCCTCAGAATGTGCCTCTCTACAGTCCCTATCTAAAAGGATATCGCTGCAATCCTGAACGCCTGCGCCTCGTCATTCTTCCTCGTTGCCGTTCGTCGTACCTTCTCACTCCTTTCACTGACATCCATTAAGTTCGAGTAAGGGCTTGTGTCTTATGTGCCGGTTTCCCTTTCGACTCGCATCATTTGATGGGGCTCGCAGGCTGTTGACCCTCCTAAATCAGAACCTTCTCTGCAAGGGTAAATGAACGCTTCGCGCCCCTGCAGAGAAGAACCCTGTTTGAGGTAGGGACAGCCAAGCGGCTCCATAAAAGTGATACTCAAACAGAAAGGAAACTCCTCATGGC
>NZ_JBFRSN010000349.1:0-3230 GCF_041473595.1 Vibrio sp. 10N.222.46.A1 | reverse complement strand
GAACTAGAACTAGAACTAGAACTAACAAAAAGCAGTATCACTTTGAACAGAAAGGCTCACACGTTAAACGGTGAGCCTTTTCTTTATTCAGTTTCGTCTAATAGGCCTTTCAATGCTTGTTCAAGCCAAAGTAATGCAGGACCTTTTGAGCGTGTTTTAGACAGAACAAGATCAACGGGCGGTGACCATGTTTTGTGATCGAATGAGACATTAATCTCCACTAAACGCTGCTTATTCAGCTCCTCTTCGACGAGGTGCCTAGGTAAGTATGCCCAGCCAATATCACTGCCAAGTACCATCTCTTTGATCACAATAAAGCTGTTTGACCACCATACCTTTCCGGCAATCAGCGGAAACTGATCCATCACCTTCCCCTTGTCTCCCCTCAACATTAACTGACGATACGGGAGTAAATCAGAGAGTTTCGCCACACCTTTTTTTGCGAGCGCATGACTTGGATGACACACAGCAATAAACGGTAAGTGACCGATAAAGCATGGCTCAGAACCGACATCAAAAGCCAAGTTGGTAAACATCAATCCAATGTCGGCTCTCTCTTCGATAATTAACGGATTGACCTCTGTTGTGGTACACGCAACCAGTTCAACTTCAGTAGCAGGGAATTGTTGACTGAACTGACTAAGGATCTTAGATAAGTTCGGAACCAGTAATGAATCATCTAATGCAATTTTGATGAGCCCCTCTTCGCCGCTACCCATCGCGTTAACCGTCACATTCAGATCTTCAACCTGAAGCACGATCGCTTTCACCTGTTTAAATAACTGCTCGCCCGCTTTGGTTAGTGAAGGCTTTCGAGTCGAACGATCAAAAAGCTCAACATTAAAATCTATTTCAAGATTACTGATGCCTTGGCTCACCGCCGACTGCACCTTACCCAAATGACGAGCACTGGCAGAAAATGACCCTAATTCAACGGCATACACAAACATTTTCAGCTGTTCAATGTTGTACATTTGGTTTCTCCCAAAACTTACTATCACTATATATGATGCTAACTATCTTTATATTATCACTTAACTAGATATTATCTAGCAAGTCATTAGCCCATCGGCGGCTATTTAATCGTAAAGAGAGTTAGAAAAATGTCACATAAAGAACGCATGTTGCACATGGTGCTATTTGAATTAGCAGCTTTGATTTTGATGGCAGGGCTTGCAACCTATATTACAGGAAACGGCGCAGGCGAAATGGCAGGCTTAGCGCTCGCAATATCATTGATAGCGATGGCTTGGAACTACGTTTATAACTATGGCTACGACAAAATTTACGGAGCAGACCGAAGCAAAAGAACCACGAAAACACGTATCCTGCACGGATTAGGTTTTGAGCTTGGCTTAATGACAGTGACTCTACCTGTCTTGATGTGGGTTCTACAACTCGACTTCCTAACCGTACTGATCATGGACATCGGCCTAGTTATTTTCTTCGTACTTTACGCGATTGCGTTCAATTGGGCGTATGACTCAATCCGAGCTCAATTGGTTTCGAAAGGAAAAGTTGCAGCTCTGGTTTAGAGCGGTAAGTTCGTCTCGTATAACAAGAACATACACCCAAATGAAAACTGCCAAACTACAACATAGTTGGCAGTTTATTCATTTATGCATATAAGCTCATTTGTTAACGCCCTTGTTACATAGCAAAAACATCACACAGCCCTCCCTAATTAAGTCTAATAATCCGCCACTCACGAAGTAGCGTCACAAATCCAAACATAAACTCCTCGTACCAGTTGCGCATTCATTTACATATAGGTAGTTTGAGCGGCTTCGCAACCTATCAATTCGAGCAATGACGTTCATGCGAGCATCTTTTTCGAGCAAAAGTGTTCGGATTAACATTTCAAGTGACTTTAATTAACAATTTTATGCTCAAACGCTCACTTTTGATGTTCGTTTATTTTCGAGTTCGCAAATATATGCACAATACACGTGCTAGATAAGCAAAACTAAAAAGGACTCGAACATGACAACAAACAAACACCCTTCTTTATTTGGGCAATGCTTGGCTGAATTTATCGGTACAGGATTACTCATATTCTTTGGCGTTGGCTGTGTGGCCGCTCTGGTATTAACTGGTGCGACATTCGGACAATGGGAAATCAGCATCATCTGGGGCTTCGGTGTTGCGATTGCAATTTACTGTACTGCCGGCGTTTCAGGCGCACACATCAACCCAGCCGTAACGATTGCACTGGCCATGTTCCATGGCTTTGATAAAGCGAAAGTGGTGCCTTACATCATTTCGCAACTGCTTGGCGCTTTCTGCTCTGCAGCATTGGTTTACAGCCTGTACAGCAACCTATTTACTGACTACGAAATCGCACATAACTTCGTTCGTAGCAGCCAAGACGCACTATCAACTGCTGGTATCTTCTCGACTTACCCACATGCTTCACTTTCTTTCTTCGGCGCTTTTGCTGTGGAATTCGTGATTACTGCAGTGTTGATGTTTGCCATTTTAGCGTTAGGTGATGAGAACAACGGCGCATCTCGCGGTGCAATGAACCCTCTACTGATCGGTATTCTTATCGCGGTTATCGGTGGTTCTTTAGGTCCACTGACGGGCTTTGCAATGAACCCTGCTCGTGACTTCGGACCAAAACTGTTCGCTTACTTTGCAGGTTGGGATTTCGCACTAAGCGGTGCTCGTGATATTCCTTACTTCATCGTTCCAATTCTTGCTCCAATTGCTGGTGCGTGTTTTGGTGGTTGGTTGTACCCACGTGTTATCGGTGCTTACCTACCAGTAGAAGGCCAAGGCTGCACAATTCCAAACCAATGTGAAACAGAAGAAGAAGCTGAACAAGCTCAAGCTTAATCCCTAAGCGACCTTACATTTACTAAAATATAAATAACGAAAGAAAAAGGATTCTTACCATGACCGAGCAAAAATACATTGTTGCCCTAGACCAAGGCACCACAAGTTCTCGCGCTGTAATCCTCGATCACGATGCAAACATCGTTAGTTCTTCTCAACGAGAATTCACTCAGATTTACCCGAAAGCGGGTTGGGTTGAGCATGATCCAATGGAAATCTGGGCGACTCAAAGCTCTACATTGGTTGAAGCTCTTGCTAAAGCAGGCATCCGCAGCGATGAGCTAGCGGGCATTGGTATCACGAACCAACGTGAAACCACCATTGTTTGGAACAAAGAAACTGGCAAACCGGTTTACAACGCAATCGTATGGCAGTGTCGTCGTACTGCAGAC
>NZ_JBFRSN010000348.1:0-4609 GCF_041473595.1 Vibrio sp. 10N.222.46.A1 | reverse complement strand
CTTAAACGATCGGCATTACTATGAAGGGCGGTTTTTTTGTATCTGGTTTCTGCTCCTGAAAGGTGTTGTCTCAGGTTACAGAGTCATTCGAAAAGCATTAGAAATCAAAGGTTGAGAATGAATACGCCAAAATATGGTCGGCAATGTATTTGTGAGTGGCGGTGGTTGGGTGTGTCACCCCCCAGAAGACATAACTGTCTGATCCGTACGCTGCGCAATCATTGGTTAAGCTGTGACTTTTTAGGTAGTCGGCTGCTGAGCTTCTATTGATATTAAGGCAAGCATCACTCGCGTTTCGAAAGCCATGTTGCTCTGGATTATCGGTAATGCTGGCGAACAACGCACTCGCATCAAACAACACCACGTTTTTACCCATACTTTGGTAATACTCGGCCTGCGTCTTGATGAATTGGTTGAACTCTAAAATCTTGCCACGAACTTTAACAATCTCTTGTTCAGTTGAGTATTTGAATTGAGGTGCTTTGGTTGCATCGGGCAAGGTGAACAGCAGGATATTGTTTGCACCAGATTCCGTTAAGCGGATCAAAGCGCTGCTGAAATCGGCCTTTACATCGGCCACTTCGCGGTTGTAGTTCATAAAGTCATTAAGGCCAAACTCTAAAGTAAACAACGAGTTTTCTGGGCGGTAGTTTTTGGCGACTTTCATATAGGTTAAGTAAGAGGTGACTTGGTCATATACTCCGGTTAATGCGACGTATTGATTGGTGCCAGCAGCCCCACCTACTGCCCAGTTATAAAGAGGCACATCTTTCGCCTTGGCTAAATACTCTGTCCAGACTAAACCGTTTGAAAAGTGCCCTAAAAACCATGAGTTTGCGTTCGGGAAAACCCATTGAGAACCGTTAAATAGGTTACCGGTGTCAGAAAGACTATCACCGAAGGTGACGATACGGTTGATGGTGTTCGCTTGGACAACGTTGTCATTTGTCCAAATCGAGTGGTTATAAGAGAAGCGATTGTCTGCTGCAAAGTAAGTGATGTCTGCGGCGTCATGTTGGATGTCGAGCGTCTGTTCACAACGCTGCTTGATTTCAGATTGAGGAGCGTCACTGTAGAACATGTTCTTGAAGGATACAGAAGACCACCAGTATCCATTGATCGTGTAGTAATCACCATTTTCCTTTTTTGCCCATTTCCAGTCGGTAGCTGGAGAGTCATGTGAGGCATCGGTTCGATACCAGCATCGAACATAAGAATAGGTTTCTGAACCTTGTGTACTAAATACTTGTGCGGATGTAATGGATTCAGGTGTCGGTATTGAATCTTCAGCAGCATAAGCGCCAAAAGGCAGGGTTAACGCGAGTATAAAAGCCGTATTTTTCATCACTGTATTCTCTTTTATATTTAGTGAGCCAAACAAAACGTTGTTGCTTGTGACTGTTTTAATAACTAAATTGCAAATAACTGGTATGACCTATATCCAAGATCAATAGCTCTCGTCAATACATTCAGTTTGTTAGCGGCTTATAACTGGCATCAGTGTCAAAGTTTCAACCACTTTTTGATTGAAAAACAATGGTTTCGAAGTGAAATGGCTAATATCTAACATTTGATTTTAACGAACTATCGCAGGCAACACGTCGTCATTGACCGGCACGGGATGATTTGTCTATTGAATGCTTAAATGAAAACGTGATCAGAAGGGTGTGAGGTAAATTATAATTTAATCAATAGCTTACCCGTTGGTAATGTCAAGCGAAGTTGCAATTCTAATGTTCATCACAATTGTTTAATTCAAGTTCAATATCACAAATATCAAGTTTTCACTTTTTGTTTTATAAAATCATCATCTACGGTTTCTTTACTCGTCAGAGGTCTAATCTGTTTAAGGAAAGAGCATTGAAAAAGATATTAATTTGGACGATAGCGTGCCTATCCAGTTTTGGCGTCTATGCCGGAACAAGCGCATCAGCATTAGAAACCAGCGGATACACTGCAACGAAATACCCTATTATGCTGGTGCACGGCTTGTTTGGTTTCGATACATTAGCAGGCGTGGATTACTTCTATGGCGTACCGGAGTCTCTAACTAAAGATGGTGCGAGCGTATACGTTGCTCAGGTTTCTGCTACCAACAGTTCCGAAGTTCGTGGTGAACAGTTACTCGCTCAAGTTGAGACGCTGTTAGCCGCGACAGGGGCGAGTAAGGTGAACCTTGTCGGTCACAGCCACGGCGGACCAACAGCGCGCTATGTGGCATCAGTTCGTCCTGATCTGGTAGCCTCAGTGACAAGTATTGGTGGTGTTCATAAAGGATCTAAAGTGGCAGACCTTGTTCGCGGGACGGTATCTGAAGGGTCAGTTTCAGAAGGTATCGCGGTTAAATTGGCTGGTGGATTGACGGCGCTGATCAACCTGTTATCTGGTGGAACGGATCTTGACCAAGATGGCCTTGCGTCTCTTGAAGCGTTGACCACTAAAGGTTCGCTTGCATTCAATCAGTTTTACCCTGAAGGCGTGCCAACGTCTGAGTGTGGTGATGGTGAATGGCAAGCAAACAACGGTGTCTATTACTATTCATGGACAGGCTCTTCCACTTTTACCAACCTTCTTGATCCTACCGACGGAGCGATGACAATCCTTGGTTTAGCTTTTAATGAACCTAATGACGGGTTAGTGGGAGCATGTAGCGCGCATTTGGGCAAAGTGATTGGTGATGATTACAAAATGAATCACCTAGACGAGATCAATGGACTATTGGGTATCCACCATCTTTTTGAGACCGATCCAGTGACCTTATATCGTCAGCATGCCAATCGATTGAAGTTGGCTGGCCTTTAGGTTGCACTGCCCATTCATAAAGAGAACAAGGAAAGTATGATGAAAAAGACCGCCATTTTGTCGATAACCACGATAGCCCTGATGAGCACAGCGGCGGTCTTTTTGTATTTACAAAAGGAAGACCCAAATTCACACCGTGACGGCAAACAAAGCGCTTTTTTATTGAAGGTCGCTTCTCAACAAGATACTGAAATCGATAACGCATCAGCCAAAGACATGATGGAATATTTCGTGTCAGGCAATACAGAATTAACCCTCGAAGATATTCGTGACAACGTGGCAAAACATCATGAGCAATCACAGGTCGCGATCGTTGATGAGGCACTGTTTGCCAATTATCTTGAGTACAAGTCGGCACTGACATCATTAGATGTCCAATTTGATACCAACTCAATATCCGCAGAGGACCTACGCGCACTGAATCAAGCTCTCCTCGATCTTCAAGCGCAGTTTTTCAGTGAGAGTGAGATAAGTATTTTGTTTACCCATGACAACAGAATGAGGGAAATCGCTTTAGAAAAGTTACTTCTGAAACAAGAAGGGCTAGACGAGTTAGAATATCAGCAAAGGCTTGAGTCTTATCTATCTGAACAGCCAGATTACGTTCAAACGAGCCATCAGAATCAGGTATTACTCCCACAGCTATCCAGTTCAGAAGGTCTAGACGAACAAGGTAAATACTTGAAAAGAAGCGAACTGGTCGGAGAAGAAGCGACACAGAGGCTCGAAGCGCTTGATCAACAAAGGGCGGACTTTGATGGAGCTTTAGAAATTTACTTTGTTGAACGAAATGACATTTTGAATGACTCCGAACTCTCTGAAATTGAGCAACAAGAGACTATCGCACAACTTCGGACTACGCATTTTCAGCCAGAACAACGTCGAAGAGTCGAAGCGATTGAAAGAATCAGATCCGTTGAGAGCGGTCAGTAATCTCCAGCAATTAAAAAAGCCAACTACTGATGACTCAATAGTTGGCTTAATAATGAAGGTCGGTTACTGCAATCTATACATGGTAAGTAAGTGCTTACAGTTTAAGGCTTAAATTTTGTATCCTAGAGCCTATACCATAAGCCGTTACAGCTGAACCTTAAAGCTTATTCGCCCTTAACCCTTAAACCTTAAAGAAGCCCAACTGCTGCTTTTGTTGTTCAGCGAGGTTTGATAGCTCGTGGCTTGCTGCTGCAGCTTGGGTAATGCCTGTTACATTTTGGCTTACTAAGCTGTAGATATTTGAGATATTACGGTTAATGTCTGAAGTCACTTGGCTTTGCTCTTCTGCAGCAGCGGCGACCTGAGTGTTGATCTCCGTGATATCCGTTACTGAGTTCGCAATGCCTGAAAGTGCAGAGCTTACCTCACCCGAAAGCGTCTGGTTATGTTCCAACATAGACAGCGAACTGCTCATACTCTCATTCGCGTTTCCAGATTGAACCTGCAAGCCTTCAATGATGGTTTGGATTTCTTTGGTCGAATCTTGTGTACGTGCTGCTAGCATTCTCACTTCATCAGCTACAACCGCAAAACCACGTCCGCTTTCACCTGCACGAGCGGCTTCAATGGCAGCGTTAAGCGCAAGAAGGTTAGTTTGCTCTGAGATGCTTTGAATAACCTCAATGACATTACCAATCTTCTCTGAGTGCTCTTTTAGCGTGCCAACAACGTTCGCAGCTTCGCTAAGCTGAATCGCCATTTGCTCGTTTGCTTGGTTACTTTCATTAAACAAGCTCATGCTGTGTGTCGCCATTTCGTCAGCTTGCTTAGACGCGGAGTCGGCTTGTACTGCATTTTCGTTGACGTTTGCTGC
>NZ_JBFRSN010000347.1:0-6816 GCF_041473595.1 Vibrio sp. 10N.222.46.A1 | reverse complement strand
GCTGACCCGAGATCAGAAGAAGCCTTTTGATCATAGGTGTGCGACTTACGAATAAGCGGCTTCATTTGAGGTTTGGTTGGGTTTGGCATCATCATCTTCCTTGTATCTCGACAAAGAAGATGATAATGAATATCAATTACAATAACAAGTTATTGAGAGTAAATATCAATAAGCTGTTTGCACTGACTACATCCAGTCCGTGTTACGAATAATACCAACCGCAAGTCCTTCAATAGACAAGTGTTGGGATTCTAAGTCCACGTGAATTGGAGAAAACTCTTCATTTTCAGCATGCAACAGAACGGTAGAACCTTTGCGCTCTAGGCGTTTTACCGTTACATCATCGTCGACACGAGCCACGACAACTTGTCCATCACGCACGTCTTGTGTTTTATGCACGGCCAGTAAATCGCCATCCATAATACCGATGTCTTTCATACTTTCGCCATTTACGCGAAGTAAGAAGTCAGCTTGTGGCTTAAACATACCTGGGTCAACTTGGTAATGCATTTCTACATGCTCTTGAGCCAAAATAGGCTCGCCAGCGGCAACCTGACCGATTAATGGTAACCCTTGCTCTTCATTCGCTGCATCTTCAAGCAAAATACGAATACCGCGAGACGCACCCGGGATAATCTCAATCGCTTCTTTACGAGCAAGAGCTTTCAAATGTTCTTCTGCAGCATTTGCAGAGCGGAAACCAAGTTCACGTGCGATTTCTGCACGAGTCGGTGGCATACCGCAATCTTCGATCTTACTTTTGATAAGGTCAAAAACTTGTTGCTGGCGGGGCGTTAACGGCTTCATGATTCACCTGTCTTTTTATACAGTTGACTGTGAGTATATCCAGTAACTGAACAAAAGCAAAGCAATTGGTTGTTTTTAGTTCATTTTTAGCGAATTACAAAAATAAGATCTCTAACCACACGTAACCAGCTAATACTAAACAGATAAAAACGGCAGCTGAGCCAACATCTTTCGCCATCCCAGAAAGCTCATGATGTTCGCTACCGATTCGGTCAACGACCGCTTCAATCGCGGTATTAATCAACTCGACAACCATCACCAACACGACGGCTGAAATCATTAATATTCGCTCAACTTGGTTTACATCTAAGTAGAACGCCAACGGAATAAGCACTGCGGCCATGAAGACTTCTTGTCGAAATGCAGCCTCGTTTTTAAACGAGCTCGTGATGCCTTGCCACGAAAAGCCCGCAGCTTTGACGATACGTTTGAATCCGGTGTTTGATTTTTTGGTCATTTTTAACTCTATACTCAATCAGTCGATGAATGATTTTCCACAAACTTAACGGCAATATGACTATTTCCATTAAAAGGTTAGACCAGTTTCTGGTATTCTTGCATCGATTAAATTTACGCCTAGGCTTATCCCTATTTCACTCATAGGATTTATCCTCTCATTATAGAAATAGAGATACGCTTGAGCACATTGAAATAACTATTGAGGCAGTGAACCTATATGTCTTCTGGACAATCTTTTTCACGTTCATTAATGAAGCTACCTTTATCCCTATTGGTAAAGAGCACATCAATCCCTTCAAACCCTGTAGAGGATTTGAACATTGATTTGAGCAAACCGATTGTATACGCCTTACCGTTTCGCTCAAGTGTAGACATTCTTACATTGCAAAAACATGCACTTGAACTAGGGTTGCCTGATCCATTGAGCAAACTTGAAATCAATGGCAAATCACTGCAACGCTACGTTTTTATCTCTTCTCGCAAAACTCTGCTGCAAGACGATGATTATGTACCAAGCTCATCAATTGAAGTCTTCTCTGAACTGCTTTCACTGCATGCTGAAGACTCTGAGCTCGACGTTCAAGTTATCCCTGCCACCGTATTGTGGGGTCGTAAACCTGGTAAAGAGAATAACCAGAAGCCTTACCTACAAGCAATGAACGGCTTAGAGAAATCGAAAGCTGTATTGCTAGCAGGTCGTGACTGTCTGGTTCGCTTTAGCCCAGTGGTATCTCTACGATACATGGCTAACTCACACGGTACCGACAGCACCATCGCGCATAAACTGGCGCGCGTGGCACGCATTCACTTCTCTCGTCAAAAGCTTGCAGCATCGGGTCCAAACCTACCAAGCCGCCAAGCTCTGTTCGACCGCCTGCTAAAGTCAGAAGCAATCAAAAAGGCGATAGAAGATGAAGCTGAATCAAAAAATATTTCCATAGAGAAAGCGAGCAAAGAAGCTCAAGACATCATGGATGAGATCGCAGCTAACTTCTCTTACTCGCTGATTAAACGCGGTGAGAAGATTCTTGGTTGGTTGTGGAATAAGTTGTACCAAGGCCTGCATATCAGCAACGCTTCAACCGTTCGTAAGCTGGCTCAAGATGGTCACGAGATCGTTTATGTACCTTGTCATCGTAGTCACATGGATTACTTACTGCTTTCTTATGTGCTTTATCATGAAGGCATGGTGCCTCCGCACATCGCAGCAGGTATCAACCTGAACTTCTTCCCTGCCGGTCCTATTTTCCGTCACGGCGGTGCGTTCTTTATTCGTCGTAGCTTCAAAGGCAACAAGTTGTACTCGACTATTTTCCGCGAATACCTAGCGGAATTATTCGCTAAAGGTTACTCGGTAGAATACTTCAGTGAAGGTGGTCGCTCTCGTACAGGTCGTCTATTGCAGGCGAAAACCGGCATGCTAGCGATGACAATCCAAGCCATGCTGCGCGGCATGAACCGTCCGGTGACTTTGGTTCCTGTATACATCGGCTATGAGCACGTAATGGAAGTCGCGACCTACGCGAAAGAACTTCGTGGTAAGCGTAAAGAGAAAGAAAACGCGAGTCTAGTGATTCGTACAATTCGTAAGCTGCGTAACTTTGGTAAAGGCTACGTGAACTTCGGTGAGCCAATTCAGCTTAACCAATATCTGAACGAACATGCTCCTGAGTGGACTAAAGATATCGACCCAATGGGAACCAGCAAACCACAATGGATGAACCCGGTGGTTAATGACTTGGCAACCAAAATGATGACGCACATTAACGATGCGGCAGCGACCAATGCCCTGACTCTTTGTGCAACGGCACTATTGGCTTCAAGACAGCGCGCATTGTCTCGTGACTCTTTGGTTTCTCAGATCAACTGCTACCTGTCTTTACTTAAGAATGTGCCTTATTCAGGTACATTCACAGTGCCTAAAGACAGCGCTGAAGACTTAGTAAAACACGCAGAGTCATTGAACAAGTTCTTAATTGAATCAGACACTATGGGCGACATCATTTCGCTTGATCGTCACCAATCGATTCTGATGACCTACTATCGTAATAACATCATTCACTTGTTTGCATTGCCATCATTGATCGCTCAGATGACCATTCGTCAGCACGGTTTATCAATCGACGCTATTCAAGAAAATGTTGCAGCTATCTACCCATTCTTAAAGAAAGAGTTATTTTTAAGCTACGACGAAGATCAGCTTGAAAGCGTGGTTGCGAACATCATTGATGAGCTAGTCGGTCAAGGCATGCTTGTTGTGTCGAACAACCAAGTAACGATCAACCAGTCAAACAGCCAAGCACTGATGCTACTAGGCCGTACGATTTCAGAAACGCTCCAGCGCTACTCAATTGCTCTGAACCTATTGGCAGAGAATCCTGATCTAGATAAGTCAGACCTTGAGCAGAAGAGCCAAGACATCGCACAGCGACTGGGTCGCCTACAAGGTATCAACGCACCGGAGTTCTTCGATAAAGGCGTGTTTGCGTCGATGTTCGCAACTCTGAAACAGCAGCAATATCTGGATAACGATGGTAACTGTGATTTAGAAAAGACTCAGCAATTCGCTAAACTTCTCTACTCAATGCTTTACCCTGAAGTACGTTTGACGATTCAAGAGAGTATCCACCAAGCAGAATAATCTCTTGGCTAGCATTCACTTTAATCACTAGACTGAACACGATCAAAAAAGGCACCCAATGGGTGCCTTTTTCTTTAGCGTTCGTTTACTTGTAAAGTTGATGCTTACCAGAAGGTAATGAACAAGCCTACAGTCACCGCCATTCCAACATAGTTATTGTTCAAGAAGGCTTGGAAGCAAAGGTCTCGATCGCGGTGACGCATCAGATGCTGTTGATACACGAACAAGCTTCCCGAAACTAACAGTGCCCAGTAGAAAGTATCACCGAGTTGGTAGTGCATGCCCAATGCAATCAACATCGCCAGTGTAACTAACTGCAGCGCGCCAACCATAAGCTTATCAAAACGACCAAACAGAATAGCCGTCGACTTGATGCCAATCTTCAAGTCATCATCTCGGTCAACCATCGCATATTGCGTGTCGTAGGCTATCGTCCACAACGCATTAATCACGAAGATAAACCACACAATGCTTGGCAGTTCATTGGTTTGCGCCGCCCAAGCCATTGGTATTGCCCAACTGAAAGCCAATCCGAGAAACAACTGTGGAAGGTGTGTAAAACGCTTCATGAAAGGATAAATGAACGCGAGACCAACCCCAATAAAAGAGAGCTTAATAGTCAGCGGGTTCATGGTGAGTACCAACAAAAAAGAAACCACAGCTAACACTAGAAAGAGCACAATGGCTTCCTTGCTGGAAACCAAACCTGAAGGTAATGGACGTTGCTTGGTGCGTTTGACATGACCATCAACTTTACGGTCAGCAAAATCATTAATCACACAGCCAGCCGATCGCATTAACACCACACCGAGTATGAAAACAACCAAGACATCAAAATCAGGCATGCCTTTCGCAGCAATAATCAGCGACCACAAGGTCGGCCAAAGGAGTAACAGAGTACCAATCGGGCGATTCATTCGCGTCAATTGCCAGTACGCCTTCGCTTTGGTGGCAAGCATTTACACACTCTCCTTAGAGTAAATGGGGGATGTTGGTAAAAAAAGTTCGGCCACAAGCATCGGTTTATGATTCATCCATAATCGAGAACGACGCGCGAGTAATCGCTCATCGCCAGCGATAACCCAACCGACTTGAAGCGCATCTCGATCCACGTTCTCAGCACTGAAAACCGTTAACCCAAGCGGGACATCCCCTTGTTGAGAAAGGTCAGAATGCTGATGATCTTCTAGGGTAATTCGAGGTATTAAGGTTCGACCTAACACCCACGGCTCATCATCACCCTTTAAAATCACTTTACGCAGTAAGCAATCATGTGATGATAAAAGGCGTTCTTCGTCCTGTTGCAGAATTGATCGTTCCACAACTTGATTATGAAGCAACTCAACAGACAGGTGCTTGCAGCACTTGCCCAACTTACGGGAAAGCGATCCTTGTTCCATAAGCCACTCTTTGGTGGTTTCATTAGGAAAATTAAATTTTTCTGTGCTTTGCCAATCTACATTCATTAATGAATTTAGATACAATGATATTGACTGATTCATACTAGTATTCAATAGGTGACTTTACACGTACAATAAAGCTTCAACTTTCGAATAAAATTAAAGCGTCCTTCGAATTGTAAACGTATTTAGATTTAGACCGCTCATTGTAACAAGACTAATGCGTTTCGAATATCGCGAATAAACTAAAGAAAAGTCTCAAATATGCACAAACGTTATGTAGCCCAACTATTTATTGCGATTAATCTACTATTTTCAGCATCAAGTTTCGCTGAAGAAGAATCGACACCCAAACTAGCCTACTTCACGCTAGAGCCCGATCTCACCACCAATTTTTACACTAAAGGTAAAAAACTGGGCTATATTCAGGTCCGTCTAGACATAATGGTCGCAAATAGTAATGACTTAGAAGCCATTGAGCATCATCAGCCATTGATTCGTGATGCGGTGATTGAATTACTCGGCAAGCAAAATGAAGAGACAATTAAGTCTCTATCCGGTCGTGAAGATTTGAGAAAGTCCTTAGTTGAGCACCTCAATAAGATTTTACTTCCTGAAACAGGTAAAACTCTCATTGCTGACTTATTGTTTACCAAATATCTTTACCAGTAACGATGTAAAAACGAATCCCAATAAAAAAGCGGCTCATCTGGCCGCTTTTTTGTTTCTATCGTTTGGCTACTCACTAAAAAAAATGAGTTAGCTTCTTGCCGAGCTCGGTGCTTTCATCGCATCGATAAAGCCAATAATGACACCAGCGGCTAGGCCAGCTAAATGCGCTGTATTGGCGATCGCCATAAATGGCTGCATGTACCCAAGCACTAACCACACCAACATAAAGCCGACAATCTGTCTTGGGATACCTAAACCAAGTTGTGGCGCCTTCGCACCGACAACCCATAAGTAACCAACCAAAGCATACACAACACCAGACAAACCACCGAAGTTCGCCCCTTCAACCCAATACTGACCAGCACCTGAAAGCGCAGAAGAGACAGCAAAGATCTGAAGTAGCTTGAGGCTGCCTAGTTTCTTCTCAATATCCCCACCTAGCTGCCACCACCACAAAATATTGAATGCGATGTGCATAACAGAGAAATGCAGAACAGCATGGCTCAACCAACGCCACAGCTGCCATTGCTGTCCATCAACCGCTGGGAAATGCAGGGCATTGAAAATAGCTTGGCCAAAACCAATCTGTTGCAGCGCAAAAATCACCACACACACCAACATTAGGCTCAGTGTCACAGGACCTGCTTTTGCTTTGATCATGCCCAAAAAGCTTGGTGTGTGGTAATGGAAATGACTCTTTCTAGACTCAGCCATATCCCAAGACGCCGCTTGATAGCGTTTATGATTGGGTTCAGCAAGAAAACGATTCAGCTCAGCTTCGGTTTCAACCTGAAATTGACCATCAAGAAGCCACAAAGCAAAACGCCCTTCTCCCTC
>NZ_JBFRSN010000346.1:0-8558 GCF_041473595.1 Vibrio sp. 10N.222.46.A1 | reverse complement strand
CCCAACATGTGTTTTCGCTGAAGTCATTCACCGTCATATGCCTGAAGTTGATATTTACAACTACAAAGGCGGCGTGATTGGTAACACGGTACAAGCCATGCTTGCGACGGCTTATCCGAACGGTGAGTTCCCGGCTCTGAATGATGCTTCTCGTACAATGGGCATCACAGACATGGGTGTTCAGGTTGCAGTCAGTGTTTACAGTAAGCACTACTCTTCAGCTGAGGGTGTTGACCAAAACATTCTTGGTATGGCGAAGATTCAAGACGCAGTATGGATGCACCCATGTGGTCTTGAGTTATCTAAAGCATACGAAGCGGCTTCTGCTGAAAAAGAAATCGGCATGCCTTTCTGGCCAAGTGTTGAATTGAACGAAGGCCCTGAAGGTCACAACGGCGCGCAAGGTTTTATCCGCATGCAGGATAAGAAAGGCGACGTTTCTCAGTTAGTGATGAACTACGGCCAACACGGCATGGGTCACGGCAACTTCGATACGCTGGGTATTTCTTTCTTCAACCGCGGTCAAGAAGTACTACGTGAATACGGCTTCTGCCGTTGGGTGAACGTTGAGCCAAAATTCGGCGGTCGTTACCTAGATGAAAACAAATCTTACGCACGTCAAACGATTGCTCATAATGCAGTAACCATTGATGAAAAATGTCAGAATAACTTTGACGTTGAGCGTGCAGACTCAGTACACGGCTTGCCTCACTTCTTTAAAGTAGAAGACGAGAAAATCAACGGCATGAGTGCATTTGCTAACGATCACTACCAAGGTTTTGACATGCAACGCAGCGTGTTCATGTTAAACCTTGAAGAGCTTGAATCTCCGTTATTGTTAGACCTATACCGTTTAGATTCTGAGAAGGGCGGCGAAGGTGAGCACCAATTTGATTACTCTCATCAATATGAAGGTCAAATAGTTCGCACTAACTTCGAATACCAAACGAACAAAGAGTTAAACACACTAGGCAGCGACTTCGGTTATCAACACTTATGGAACGTAGCAAGTGGTGAAGTGAAGGGCACAGCACTGGTAAGCTGGCTACAAAATAACACGTACTACACTTGGCTAGGCGCAACGTCTAACGACAATGCTGAAGTTGTCTTTACTCGCACTGGTGCTAACGATCCAAGCTTCAACCTACGTTCAGAGCCTGCATTCATTTTACGTAGCAAAGGCGAAACAACACTGTTCGCTTCTGTTCTAGAAACGCACGGTTACTTTAACGAAGAGTTCGAACAATCAGTAAATGCTCGCGGCGTTGTGAAAGACATCAAGGTTGTAGCGCATACAAACGTCGGTTCAGTCGTCGAAATCACCACAGAGAAGTCAAATGTGACAGTGATGATCAGCAACCAACTTGGCGCGACTGAGAGCACTGAACACAAAGTAGAACTGAACGGTAAAGTATACAGCTGGACAGGCTTCTACTCAGTAGAAACAATTTTAAACCCAGAATTAGCAAGCACAGCAGAGCAGGGGAAATAATAATGAGCTATCAACCACTTTTACTTAACTTTGAGGAAGCAGCAGAGCTTCGTAAAGAACTTGGCAAGGATAGCCTTTTAGGTAACGCACTGACTCGCGATATTAAACAAACTGACGCTTACATGGCGGAAGTTGGCATTGAAGTTCCAGGTCACGGTGAAGGCGGCGGCTACGAACATAACCGTCATAAGCAAAACTACATTCACATGGATCTAGCGGGTCGTTTGTTCCTTATCACTGAGGAAACAAAGTACCGTGATTACATCGTTGATATGTTAACTGCGTACGCGACGGTGTACCCAACACTTGAAAGTAACGTAAGCCGTGACTCTAACCCTCCGGGTAAGCTGTTCCACCAAACGTTGAACGAGAACATGTGGATGCTTTACGCTTCTTGTGCGTACAGCTGTATTTACCACACCATTTCTGAAGAGCAAAAGCGTCTGATCGAAGACGATCTTCTTAAGCAAATGATCGAAATGTTCGTTGTGACTTACGCACACGACTTCGATATCGTACACAACCACGGCTTATGGGCTGTGGCAGCGGTAGGTATCTGTGGTTACGCAATCAACGATCAAGAGTCAGTAGACAAAGCGCTTTACGGCCTGAAACTAGACAAAGTAAGCGGTGGTTTCTTAGCGCAACTTGACCAACTGTTCTCGCCAGACGGCTACTACATGGAAGGTCCTTACTACCACCGTTTCTCACTACGTCCAATCTACTTGTTCGCAGAAGCGATTGAACGTCGTCAGCCAGATCTTGGTATTTACGAATTTAACGATTCAGTGATCAAGACAACGTCTTACGCGGTATTTAAAACGGCATTCCCAGACGGTACATTGCCAGCTCTGAACGATTCATCGAAGACGATTTCTATTAACGATGAAGGCGTTATTATGGCAACGTCTGTGTGTTACCACCGCTATGAGCAGACTGAAACTTTACTTGGTATGGCTAATCACCAACAAGATGTTTGGGTCCATGCTTCAGGTAAAACGCTATCTGACGCTGTCAATGCAGCAGACGACATCAAAGCATTCAACTGGGGTAGCCTGTTTGTAACGGACGGCCCTGAAGGCGAAAAAGGCGGCGTAAGCATTCTTCGTCACCGTGACGAACAAGACGACGACACGATGGCGTTGATTTGGTTTGGTCAACACGGCAGCGATCACCAATACCACTCTGCACTAGACCATGGTCACTACGATGGGCTACACCTAAGCGTATTCAGCCGTGGCCACGAAGTGCTGCACGATTACGGCTTCGGTCGCTGGGTAAACGTTGAGCCTAAGTTTGGCGGTCGTTACATCCCAGAGAACAAGTCTTACTGTAAGCAGACAGTTGCTCACAACACAGTAACGGTTGATCAGAAAACACAGAACAACTTCGATACGGCATTGGCTGAATCTAAGTTTGGTCAGAAGCACTTCTTCGTAGCAGACGACCAGTCTCTGCAAGGTATGAGCGGCACAATTTCTGAGTACTACACCGGCGTAGACATGCAACGCAGCGTGATTCTTGCTGAACTTCCTGAATTCGAGAAGCCACTAGTGATCGATGTATACCGCATTGAAGCTGACGCTGAGCACCAGTACGACCTGCCCGTTCACCACTCTGGCCAGATCATCCGTACTGACTTCGACTACAACATCGAAAGCACGCTGAAGCCGCTAGGTGAAGACAACGGTTACCAGCACTTATGGAACGTTGCTTCAGGCAAAGTGAACCAAGAGGGCTCTCTGGTGAGCTGGCTACATGACAGCAGCTACTACAGCCTAGTAACCAGCGCGAATGCGGGCAGTGAAGTAATCTTTGCTCGCACTGGTGCTAACGATCCAGACTTTAACCTTAAGAGTGAGCCTGCGCTTATCTTACGTCAGTCTGGTCAAAACCACGTGTTTGCTTCTGTACTAGAAACGCATGGTTACTTTAACGAGTCAATCGAAGCCTCTGTAGGCGCTCGTGGTCTGGTTAAATCAGTGTCTGTTGTGGGCCATAACAGTGTCGGGACTGTTGTTCGTATTCAGACTACTTCTGGTAACACTTACCACTACGGTATTTCAAACCAAGCTGAAGACACGCAGCAAGCAACTCACACTGTTGAGTTCGCGGGTGAGACATACTCGTGGGAAGGGTCATTTGCTCAACTGTAAATGATCAACACACATACCGTTTAACGATGGTGTGTGCTGATGTGGTGCTTTGCGGGAACGAAGCGCCATATCATGTTCGATTGTAAGGGTGTTCGCATCTAAGTAACTGAACGAAATTAATGTCGATGACAAAGAATATCGGAAATAAGTCAAACCGAGTAACTCGTTGTGAGTTGCTCGGTTTTTTTATGCGTGTAGGAAAGAGGCTGATGTAATTTGGGAAGGGGATCTCATTTAATAATCTCTGGCGGTTAATGAATTGCGCTTCTAAAGGTGTATCTTTTTTCCATGGTTTTTCGAGGCTGTGCTGGTGGTTTTCATACCGATACAGAGAGGGTTAGTTTTGAGTACGGATTTATGAGTGATTTAAGATAACGTTTCTCACAGGATGTTTTTTAAATCTCTGATTATAAAAATTTGCAGGTTGTGATTCGTTTGGATTTTACTCAATTGGCTGTAGGTTGAAATACTGTTATAGTGGTCCTTAAATAATACATAAACATAACATATAAAATAAGTGAACTTATGGTTACCACTTTTAATTCAATTTCGGGCTCGAAGCGCAGCCTGCACGTGCAAGTAGCGCGTGAAATCGCTCGTGGAATCTTGTCTGGCGAACTGCCACAAGGTTCTATTATTCCTGGTGAAATGGCGTTGTGTGAACAGTTTGGTATCAGCCGAACGGCACTTCGTGAAGCAGTTAAACTATTGACCTCTAAAGGTCTGTTAGAATCCCGCCCGAAAATCGGTACTCGTGTAGTGGATCGCGCATACTGGAACTTCCTTGATCCTCAACTGATTGAATGGATGGACGGCCTAACCGACGTAGACCAATTCTGTTCACAGTTCTTAGGTCTTCGCCGTGCGATTGAACCTGAAGCGTGTGCACTGGCGGCAAAATTTGCGACCGCTGAGCAACGTATCGAGCTTTCAGAGATCTTCCAAAAGATGGTCGAAGTGGATGAAGCTGAAGTGTTTGACCAAGAGCGTTGGACAGACATTGATACTCGGTTCCATAGCTTGATCTTTAATGCGACAGGTAACGATTTCTACCTGCCATTCGGCAATATTCTGACGACCATGTTCGTTAACTTCATCGTGCACTCTTCTGAAGAGGGCAGCACATGTATCAATGAACACCGCAGAATCTATGAAGCAATCATGGCTGGTGATAGTGATAAGGCACGAGTTGTTTCTGCGGCACACTTGCAGGATGCCAACCACCGTTTGGCGACGGCGTAATAGAAATAATCTAGAGCGTAGATGAGTCACTTCATATAGAGATGAACAGCATTACGCTCAGATAAACGACTTAAAAGGGTATGCCAAGTGCATACTTTTTTGTTGTCTACCGTTTACGAAAATTGGCTGCTTTCATGTATGAAAAAAGCCAGAGACTGTTGTCTCTGGCTTTGAGTTCTTTGAATATTATAGCTTAAACAAGCGGCTAATCATGATGTTCGTAAGTTTGCTTTTGTTTCTGCTTTTTCTTCATTTTTAACGTTGAATAAACCGAGAATACAGCTAACACGATGAACGCGAGAGCAATAGGGCGCTCATAAAGGAAAGACCAACTGCCATCGTACATCAGCAGTGATTTCCTAAGGTTTGTTTCTGCCATTGGCCCTAAGATGATCGCAAGCAGAATTGGTGAAGACGGAATATCCAGTTTAGTTAAGATAAAGCCAAGTAGACCGAAACCGATTGCAATACCCACATCAAACATCGAGTTGTTAATTGCGTAAGCGCCGACAATTGAAAGGAAGACAATGATTGGAATCATGATGATCTTCGGTACTTCAATGATACGGCAGAAGAAACGAATACCCAGTAAACCAATCACTAGCATCACAAGGTTAGCAACCAACATCGAGCTGAATACGCCATAAACCACTTCGGGGTTTTGGGCAAACAGCAGAGGCCCCGGTGTTAAACCTTGAACAATGAGTGCGCCTAAAAGAACCGCTGCCACAGCATCCCCCGGAACGCCAAGTGTTAACAATGGAACTAACGAACCACCCGTTACACCGTTGTTTCCAGATTCGGCTGCTGCTAGACCTCGTACTGATCCTCTACCAAACTCTTCGGGATTTTTCGATGAACGTTTTGCTTCGTTGTAACAAACGAATGCCGAAATATCAGCACCAGCACCCGGTACAGAACCGATGGTTGTTCCCATCAAACCACTTTTTATTGCGGTTGGTAGCATTTCTTTAAGGTCGCCTTTGCTCAATAATTTGTGGTCAAACTTCGGCGCGACGACTTTCTTTTCAGAGAACAGTTTCTCTAGCTGGTTTAATGCTTCAGATAGAGCGAACAAACCAATCAAAACAGGGATGACATTGATTCCGCTGTAGAGATCCATGATGTCAAAAGTAAACCTTGGCACACTGCTGATTGGGTCGAGCCCAACGGTAGAAACCAGTAGTCCAATCGTACCCGCAAGTAGCCCTTTAAAGATGTTGTTCGAAGAAACGCTCGCAATGATAGTTAAACCAAACAGAGCAAGTGCGAAGTACTCTGGAGCATTAAAACGAAGTGCAAAGGTCGCTAATTTAGGCGCAATGGCAATAAGGACGATAGTACTGAGTAACCCGCCAATGAATGAAGCAACAGCCGAAATACTTAATGCTCTTGCTGCTTGTCCTCTCACAGCCATGGTGTGGCCGTCGAGTACACTTGCTGCAGACGCTGGTGTCCCTGGTGTTTTAAGTAGTATTGCGGCAATAGAACCACCGTAAATGCCACCAATGTATACACCAATTAACATCACGAGGGCTGACGTCGGTTCCATGCCAAAGGTAAACGGAAGGAGAATCGCAACGCCCATCGTCGCCGTTAGACCGGGTAGTGCGCCTAAAATTACGCCGCCCAGTACACCAAAAACAAGGACAGGTAGCACTGCAAAACTCACAGCGGTTGCGAGACCATCGATTAGATATTCAAACATTATGACCTCCTATGACCAGGTTGCTTCAGGAAGCGCGATGTAGAACACCTCGCCAAACAAATAGTAAACCGCAAACACAAAGACAACGGCGACAACGTAGTAGATTGGCTTCTTAACTTTGAAGTAAACGAGGTAGAACATAAAGGCAATCAAACTCGCGTAAAGGTAGCCAACCACACTGATGAGTAATGCGTATCCAATAAGAAAGGCCACGCCGAAGATCGACATCTTGCTTATCATCGCTTCTTGTTGTTCTGGAACACCTTTGAGTTTGTGCTGAACGATGAGAACAATACAGATAGCAATTTGAGCAATCACAATCATCATCGGGAAGAATTTTGCATCAACACTTGCATCTTGATACATCGGACGATCAAACTGAGTAATCAACGCGAGTGCTATTGCGCTTAGTATGATGATTATGGAAGGGAAAACGACATTCCGATTTAAGTTGGCGTTAGACATAGAATTTACCCCTAAAAAGTAAAGCAAGGGAAAGGTACATACCGATAAAAAAGGCACAACTGATCGTTGTGCCTCTGGATGAATGTTATTGAATTAGTTCAGTAAGCGATTTTGTATCTTCGGAAACGAACGTAGTGAAGGCTTTATCGTCAAGGTTGTGGATAGTCATTGCGCCTTTTGCCATGAAAGACTTGAACTCTTCACTTGCCATTGCTTCATCAAATACCGCACCTAGTTTCTCGATGACTGCATCCGGCGTATCTTTTGGAGCGCCGATACCACGCCATGTTCCTGTTACTACATTCAATACCTTGCTCTTTCAAAGTAGGAACATCGGGAATGTACTGAATACGTTCTTCAGACATGACACCTAATGCTTTTAGTTGGCCTGAACGAAGTTGAGCGATAGCTTCACCCGGTGTCACCATGGTTACGTCTGTGTGGTGGCCCAGTACTGCAGGAATCGCTTCAGATGCACCGTTATAAGGGATAGCGTTGAGTTTAATATCTTGGTCTTTTTCAAGAGACATTAAGTAGAAGTTTGGCGCAGCGGTTGAAGCAAATTTCACGCTACCAGGTTTTTCTTTGGCTTCTTTAATCAGATCATTAATGGTGTTGTATGGGCTATCGGCTGCAACTAATACGACCGCTGGGTCGAGGTTTACTAAGCGAATGAGTCTAAAATCGTCTGCGGTATGGCGCATCAAACCCATTTGAGGGAGCGAAGCGATTTCACGAGTGACTACTGTCAACGTGTAACCATCAGCGCGCTGCTGAGCACCAAAGCTCATACCTACGGCACCCGCACCACCCGTACGGTTCATGATTGAAATGTTTTGTCCTAAAATGTCTTTCGCACTATTTGCAAGGGTACGGCCAACGGCATCTGTACCGCCGCCCGCGCCAAATGGGACAACTAAGCGAATGTTTTTGCTCGGGTAGTCTGCTGCAATCGACGTTGCAGAAACAAGTATGCCAGCTGCCAGCATGATGGATTTCAATAATTTACTCATAGTAAGTTCCTTCTGTTTCTAATTATTAGCGATATGTTTTTGTAGGGTTTTCTGCTTTTTCTGTTTGGTATTCGTGCATTGCTAGCTGTTCAATAGCTACCGCTATCCAGCCACTGATCAGCATGTCATACCATTGTTGTACGCCACTGCAGGCAACAACCACGTTTCCGTAAACAAACGAACCATAAAACAGTAAGTCTTCGTCACGTAATGAAGATGGGTGTTGAGAATGAAGTGTTAGATTGCTTGTCGATTCTCGCCATGCTTGCTGAGCTTTCTTACGAGCAAGGTGATCAAACTTGATAGTCCAGTTATCAGGGGTTCCCAAAGACTCTTCATAAAGAATGGCGTCTTCGAAAGAGGCTTCCCATGGCTTGAGGTGTGGATTCATAACGACAATATGCAGTTCTTTTCTATTGGTTCTTTCAAACAGCTTGTCGATAGAGGGTTTAACGATATCGATAGCATCTTGAGTGATATCT
>NZ_JBFRSN010000345.1:0-863 GCF_041473595.1 Vibrio sp. 10N.222.46.A1 | reverse complement strand
TTAGCATCAACATCGGTAATCGTCAGTGTTCCCGTCGCCATCAAGTCGTTACTCTCCGGGTCAACATCGACATCTTCCGTCACCTCACCCATGTCTGAGTCACCTTCTCCGACAGTAATTTCGGATGGATCATCAGCACCATTGATGGTGATAGTTACTTCACTTGTGGTTCCGTCAATCGCAGTCACCGTGTAAACCTCGGTGACAAATTCATCGTCATCGAGATATTGCACATCGTCGTTGTCTACGACGTAAGTCCATTCGCCATCGTCGGTAATGGTCAACATACCCAACGCAATATCATTGGTCGAACCTTCAGGATTAAACGTTCCGTTAGGTTGAAAAGCCGCGACATCGTTAGCATCAACATCGGTAATCGTCAGTGTTCCCGTCGCCATCAAGTCGTTACTCTCCGGGTCAACATCGACATCTTCCGTCACCTCACCCATGTCTGAGTCACCTTCTCCTACGGTAATCTCGGACGGATCATCGGCACCGTTAATAGTAATGGTCACTTCGCTCGTGGTTCCGTCTATTGCAGTAACCGTGTAAACCTCGGTGACAAACTCATCGTCGTCAAGGTATTGCACATAATCGTTGTTGACGACGTAAGTCCATTCACCACCATCGGTAATGGTCAAAAAACCCAGAGCGGTATCATTGGTCGAACCTTCTGGGTTAAACACACCGTTTGGTTCGAAAGCAGCGACGTCGTTATCGTCGACATCGGTGATGGTTAGCGTCCCTGACGTCGCTAAGTTGTTGCTCTCTTGATCAACATCCACATCCTCAGTCACTTCTCCTGTGTCTGAATCACCTTCACCAACGGCTATGTCAGATGGATCATCGGCACCGTTAATAGT
>NZ_JBFRSN010000344.1:0-1058 GCF_041473595.1 Vibrio sp. 10N.222.46.A1 | reverse complement strand
GCTAAATCCACCGAGTAATCGCCCGCCACTTTGACACTGAGGTTTTCTTGCCCGTTATCAAACGCCCATGACGTGTAGTCTCGTTCACGGCTGCGATAGATAAGACAATTATGGTCAATCAGATCAGATGGCACATGAGGAGTGCCAGCTTTAATCAGATAATCCGGTGATGCGGCTACCACAAATTGGCTGTCGGCTAAACGCTGCGCTATATAACCTTCTGGCAGGTCTTCATTATTGGTGATCCAAAGATCCAAGCGCTCCTCAATCATATCCACTTTGTAATCGAACAAATGCACTTCAATTCTCAGCTGCGGATAGAGCTGTCTGAGCTGATCAATCGCTGGAATGATATGCAGTGTGCCAAATGACTGAGACAAGCCTATGCGGAATATTCCAGAAATGTCGTCACGCTGGCTATCCATATCCATTTGAGCCGCTTTCACCGTATTGAACAGCTGCTCACAATGCTGATAGAACACTTCCCCTGCTTCAGTTAGTGTCAGGCTGCGTGTGGTTCTTTGCACCAGCTTGATACCTATCGAATCCTCGAGCAAAGCAACTTGCTTACTGATGTGAGACACCGACACATTCAAACTTTTTGCTGCACTGGTAAAGCCTTCATGCTTGATTAACGCATGGAATATCACCATCTGTGCGGCTCTATCTGTTAGCACAAGGCCACCTTTAAAAATCTCTGAAATATAAAAGAAAAAGGACTCCGAAGAGTCCTTTAGTTCGTTCTGCCTATGGTAGGCCAAATGCTATTCAAAGCGACCTAAATCTGTTAACCAAATTAGCTCTAATAACCAAATTAAGGCCATTAATCAAATTAGGTCGATTAATCAAACTTAATTCTGTCTGCTAGGTGGCTAACTGCCAACGCAAAGTAGTAAGAACGATTCCACTTCATTAACACATTGTAGTTGTTGTAAATGAGGTAAGAACGGCCAGTTTCATCGTCTGGCATAATTAGCCAAGCTTTAATATCTTCATCAAGCGTTGGTAGTGGGCGATCGTCAAAGCGCTTAATACCGAGTTCAGACCACTCTTTTAAG
>NZ_JBFRSN010000343.1:0-3925 GCF_041473595.1 Vibrio sp. 10N.222.46.A1 | reverse complement strand
TCTTAGCTTCTTAGCTTCATTCGCTTAGAGCTAGCCTAGACGTCGGTTTTTTCCTTGAACTCACACAAGTCTTCAATGATACAGCTGCCACAGCGTGGTTTACGCGCCACACAGGTGTAACGTCCATGAAGAATGAGCCAGTGGTGGACATCCAGTTTGAATTCTTTTGGAATGACTTTGAGCAGCTTAGCTTCAACATCATCGACCGTTTTACCCATTGCTAACTTAGTGCGGTTTGATACACGATAGATGTGAGTATCAACGGCAATGGTTGGCCAACCGAATGCAGTATTTAACACTACGTTTGCTGTTTTGCGGCCTACACCTGGAAGGGCTTCTAACGCAGCACGATCTTCCGGTACTTCACCATTATGTAGGTCAAGCAGCATACGACACGTTTTGATGGTGTTTTCTGCTTTCGAATTAAATAGGCCGATGGTCTTGATGTACTCTTTTAGGCCGTCGACACCTAGGTCGAAAATAGCCTGTGGAGTATTAGCCACAGGGTACAGCTTATCAGTGGCTTTGTTGACGCTGACATCGGTCGCCTGCGCAGATAAGAGCACGGCGATTAGCAACTCGAAAGAGCTGTTCCAGTTAAGCTCGGTTTCTGGATTTGGATTGTTTTCTCTCAAACGCTCAAGTATTTCTACTCGTTTTACATTGTTCATAGCGACATTACTTTCAAATAGTTAGGGCTTGAGTTCCAGCGAAGTTCTTTCAAACTTACTCGTTTTAAAATAACAAGTTTCGCAATGGTTCAGGCTTTATCATCGGTTACGCGCTCTTATGAGCGTCATTATTATGTGTACTTGGTCAATCTATTTACCTGCTGAGCGGTTGAGCTACTCAGCAGGATTTAAGCTACTGTAACTTATCAGGCATTGGTAACGCGAGCGCGTTCAATAGCTGGTTTTTCTTGTTTTGGCTGTCTAGATTTAGCTTGGTTGTCGATGATGTTTTTCAAAGCAATCAAGAAACCAACACCAATGAAGGCACCGGGTGGTAGCAGGGCTAACAAGAAGCTGTTATTAAATTGGAATATCTGGATTCGTAACACCGAAGCCCAATCACCAAGGAGTAGGTCTGCGCCATCAAATAGGGTTCCGTTACCAATAACCTCGCGCATCGCACCCAATACAACCAGTACCGATGTCATGCCAAGACCCATCCAGAAACCATCTTGAGCTGCAGGTAAAACTTCGTTTTTAGACGCGAAGGCTTCCGCTCGGCCAATGATGATACAGTTGGTTACGATCAGCGGGATAAAGATACCCAAAGAGAGGTAAAGGCCATACGCGTAGGCGTTCATCAGAAGTTGAACACAGGTTACTAGTGAAGCAATGATCATCACGAACACTGGAATACGCACTTCTTTTGGCACATGGTTTCGAACCAAAGATACAGACACGTTCGAGCCGACTAGTACAAGCAAGGTAGCGATACCTAATCCAAGAGCGTTAGTCACAGTCGAAGAGACAGCCAACAGCGGACATAAGCCAAGGAGTTGCACTAGGGCAGGGTTATTGGCCCACATGCCATTTTTGATCAGTGTTTTATGGTCACTCATTATTCACCACCACAATTTAGAGGTTGAGCAAGCAATGCTTGGTTGTTTTGATTAACGTATTGCACCGCTTGTTTAACTGACTTCACAACAGCTCTTGGCGTAATGGTTGCGCCAGTGAACTGGTCAAAGTCACCACCATCTTTACGAACCTTCCAACGGTCAAGATTAGAATCCGTCACTTGCTTACCAGCAAATGAGAGAATCCAATCACTCACACGCAAATCAATCTTATCACCCAAACCTGGAGTTTCTTGGTGAGAAAGCACGCGAGTACCTAAAATAGTACCGTCGATCTTCATTCCAACAATCACTTTAATCGCGCCGTTGTAGCCGTCTGGGGCAATCGCTTCGATCGCAATCGCACTCGGCTCACCATTGATTTTAGCAATGTAAGCCGGCATCGCTTGCTCAGTACCAAGTTCTTCTGTTTGAACGAGAGTGCAAGATGAAAACAGTTCGTTGTCGTGTAGATCATGTGTGATTACTTGGTTAAGCACAGACAGTAACTGAGCCTGTTCTTGTTGTTTGATCTGATCTTTGGTCAGGTAGTGAGTTACCGCGACCAAACCCGTCGAAGCACACGCAAAAATCGCGAGTACAAGGCCGTTTTTCTTAATTGCATTTAGCATGGTATCCGCTCCCTTTAGTGGCCGTATGTACGAGGTTTGGTGTAGTAGTCAATCAGTGGAACACACATGTTGGCTAACAATACAGCAAACGCCACGCCATCAGGGAAACCACCCCAACTGCGGATGATAAATACCAAACCGCCGATCAGAGCGCCAAACACTAAGCGACCTTTCACTGTTGTTGATGCTGAAACTGGGTCGGTCGCAATGAAAAATGCGCCGAGCATAGTCGCACCAGACAATAGATGAATGGTCGGTGATGCGGTTTCGCCAGGAGTGAACATCAAGAACACTAGGCTAAATAGGGTCAAGCTGCCCAGAAACGCGACTGGGATATGCCATTGAATCACGCGTTGCTTGATAAGCACCAAGCCACCAATAAGGTAAGCAAGGTTTACCCATTCCCAACCCACGCCAGCTAACCAGCTAAATTGAGGTTGAGACAGAGCTTCAGAAGCCGAGTTACCTGCCGTTAGTGCGGTTTTGAAGGCATCGAGTGGCGTCGCCATCGTGGTGCCATCAATACCAAGGCGTGCTTGTTGTAAAGACAAGCCTTCATTATTGAAACCAGTAAAGATCATCAAGAAGGAGTCAACAAAGCTCGTAGCTTCAGCAGTTAAACTGGTCGGCGCATTCCAGCTGGTCATTTGAACTGGGAATGAGATCAGCAAAACAACGTAAGCCACCATCGCAGGGTTAAATGGGTTTTGCCCAAGGCCGCCATAAAGGTGTTTTGCGATGACAATCGCGAAGAACATACCTATCACGAGAATCCACCACGGAGAGTGTGGCGGAATCGCGACACTGAGTAGCCAAGCGGTCACAACAGCGCTGTAATCACGCAATGCCATCACTGGCGGGCGTTTTCTTAGCAGCATTACAGCGGCTTCAAAGGTAACAGCAAGTGCAATAGCAAATACTAACTGGATGAGCGTACCCCATCCAAAGAAGTAGGTTTGAGCTAGTAGACCTGGCAATGCACAAATAGCGACCCATTTCATGAGATCAGGGGTGCTTCTACGATTGTGCGCGTGCGGTGAGCTGGCGATAAAGAAGGCCACTACTCTTTCTCCTCATTATTCTTTTTGTCTTGCTCTTGCTGCGCCTTTCTTGCTTTAGCACGAGCAATCGCTGCAGCAACCGCTGCTTTTTTAGGATCGACTGGTTCTTGTTGAGTTTCAGCCTTTAATTCAACTACAGGTTCAACCACAGATTCAGGTGTTTCTGCTGACTCTTCCTGTTTCGCTTGTTGTGCCTTTCTTGCTTTAGCGCGAGCTATTGCCGCGGCAACGGCAGCTTTTTTAGGATCCACTGGTTCTGATTGAATTTCAGCTTCCACTTCCACTTCTACTTCAGGAGCGATTGCTTCTGCTTCGACCTGCTTAGCTTGCTGTGCTTTCTTCGCTTTAGCGCGAGCTATTGCGGCAGCAACTGCATCTTTCTTAGCATCGCCAGAACTTTTAACCGGAGCTTCGCTTGCTGTTGGAGTAAAAGATTCAGCTTGTTGTGCTTTCTTTGCTTTAGCGCGAGCTATTGCGGCAGCGACAGCATCTTTTTTAGCATCGCCAGAACTTTTAACCGGAGCTTCACTTTCGGTTAGAGTAGCTGATTCAGCTTGTTGTGCTTTCTTTGCTTTAGCGCGAGCTATTGCAGCAGCGACAGCATCTTTCTTGGCATCGCCAGTACTTTCAGCCGGAGCCTCACTTGCGGTTTGAGTAGCTGATTC
>NZ_JBFRSN010000342.1:0-1261 GCF_041473595.1 Vibrio sp. 10N.222.46.A1 | reverse complement strand
CATCTAAGCAAAATGGTCTTGGTTTATCTCTGTCAAACTCAAGGATGTCTGATGTGTCTTTTTTATCACAAAGGTTTGGATCATCATGGTTTTCTAGTTCTTTCAATATGTCGGTAGCAAACTCTCTAGGGCACGGTTGCACAATGCCAGCCGCAACCAGACGAGCATGTGTTAAAGCTTTTTGAACGATGTTGTTTTGGCTAGTAGCACTTTCTTCAGTCTTGCCAACTATCAAACTAGTAAATTCATCGCTTGACATTAACCAGTATGGTAACTTTATCTGCTCTTGCTTATCTTCACCTACTGCGATGTCATATGCTCTATACTGTACAGCCCTTTCACTGAATGCAGCGCCATATTCGCCATGTGGGTCAATTACAACTATTTGTGGAGAGAAGTTCTTTTCTCCACTGTTATGCTCCAAAACACTATGAATTATTGCTGCGACAGTTCCCGACTTCCCTGAACCTGTTGAGCCTAATACTGCACAGTGCATTCCAAACATTTTATTTATATTCGCTCGGCAAGCTGTTGACTCTGATGCGCTATATACCGCAAATGGAACTAATGGATCTACCTTCTCTTCTCGTTCACCTTCAGCAGAACGATAAACACATGAAATCTCATCGTTTGTTAATAGAAATACGCCTTGCTGAGGTAGTGGGTATGTCTTAATACCTCGCTTAAAGGACAGCTGGGAACTAGAGTTATTCCAACTACCTTCAGCCAATAGCTGCACTTCCATTAGTCGTTGGTCAGAATCAGTGCTTATAGGCATACCAGCCTCTAGCAACTCTTCAGAGCGCATTCGAAGCATTGTAACTAGACCGAAAATAACCTTTCGACCATAATGGATCTTCACCATACTGCCGATTTGTCCTATGGGATAAACTCGACCGTTGAAAGTTCTAGTTAACTCAGAGATTTTATCTGAAATTTCAACTTTGATACTCGTCCCAGAGACCTCAACAACTTGGCCTATTTTCAGCTCATCAGTTGGTGTAAACATAATTTATACCTCACATCCATTTTTAAGTACTGATGTGACACCTTTAAATGTCCACCAATAATCATCATCGTTTTTTCTTTTATAGGGGCCTTGCTCACCCACATAGAGACCATGAAGAGATGCAATAATTACTCGCGAGCCATAACTCGACTTGCGCCATTGCTCTAGACAGGATGGAATTTCGTCTCGGCATTCAAGAAAAGCGACTAAAACGGTTCTGTTGTCGTCTTTAGATAGGGCGAACTCAATTTC
>NZ_JBFRSN010000341.1:0-1589 GCF_041473595.1 Vibrio sp. 10N.222.46.A1 | reverse complement strand
ACTCACCAGCAAACGGTTTTAAACCTTCGATCTGTTTTTCTGGAAGATCCACTTTAATCATGTTAGGACGGTTGTTATCCGTTGTTTGGAACAACGTATAAACCTGTGGGTTGTCTTCTAGGTCATCAATCGAGATTTGATCATCGTTAATCCAACGACCACCAATCGACTTCTGTAGGAAGTGTTTTGCCCAAGAGCTGAATGCCGTTGGCTGTGTGCCACCAATTTGACCAGCCCAACTGCCCGAAGACATGATTGACCAGTAAGAGACAGGTTCACCCTTGCCTGTATATTGCGTATCGTACTCGTCTGGCAAGCCTAAATCATGGCCATACTCGTGAGCACATACACCAGCTGCGGCATCAATCGGTTGAATCGTGTAATCAAATGCTGCGTATTGGCCACCAAAGCGGTCTGGAAGCGAGCTAGAGGTGCCTTTAAGTACATGAGTGCGACCAAGGTTGAATCGGTGAGACCAAATCGCATCAGGGCCTAATACGCCACCACCGGCTTCTTCACCAACAGATGCGTGGAACACCATTAGATGATCAATCACACCATCGGGTTCACGGAAGTTTCCGTCACCGTCGTAATCGTAACGATCTTCAATATCGTAATCGGCTAGGTTGATGCTAGGATCTTGAGCCAATTGATTCAGTGCTTCGCGAACCAGTTCTTGCGCGTTGAGATCGTTGTCGGTAGTAGGGGAGTTACCCCCATAGAATGACGCAGGTTTAGAGGCGCGATACCAACCTGCAGCTTGGCCCGCAACGCTGTAACTATCACCAGATTCGCTTTGGTAATACTGACGCATCGAGATTAGGTTTTCGCCGTTTGGCCCAGTGTAGCCAGAGTTTGAAAACAACAACTCTTGATAATGTTCTGGGTTGTAGCTCTCGTAGAGCATTTGTGTGTGCTCTTCGGTCAGTTTGTTGTTATCCCAGTTCAAATCAGGGAAATCGACTAACAGAGCGAGTACTTTATCGGTACGCTTGGTGCCGACTTCTAACGCAAAGACGCTCGCCTTTTTAACACCAGATCCTTTTTCTATGGCTTTAAGTATTTTCGCTCGTTGCTCAAGTGCTTTTTTACCGAATTGAGCGTCACCTTTAAAACCGGAATTGATTTTATTCTTCAAGTAGCGGTCAAGTGCGTCGTGCTTTGCCACATCGGTTGCATCTTGGTCGACTAAGCCTTGTCTAACTAGCATTTCAATGAGTTTGTCTTCATTAACAACGCCTAAATCAATAGGTGTTTTTGCATAACTACTGACGCTAAATAGAGTAAGCATTGCTGAAGCCAACAATGTTTTTCTCATCATTTTCATTATATTTTCCTTTTATATTCCCATGTCGATATCAGTATCAACTTGCCTTATTCGGATCTGTTGTCCGAGTTTGGCCTAATACACTCTTGTGGTGTCTTATTTAACTGACGTGTGTTTGTTGCGTTTTTTTTACTTTCGCTCTCCTTTGTATTGGTTGTCTCTTTTCTACTTTTTGAACCAAACGGAGTGCTCTTCGCTTTTTTAGCGTTGAGATAGATACGTAAAGCTTCTTGATCTTCCTCATAGGTTAAGCCAGAACAGA
>NZ_JBFRSN010000340.1:0-2451 GCF_041473595.1 Vibrio sp. 10N.222.46.A1 | reverse complement strand
GATCTGATGCCCGTATTTGTCGTTCACAAATTTGAAGTTATCTAAATCAAAGTAGAGAACCCAGGTTTCGGTGTTCGAACTAGGTTTTGACAACGACTGCTGCACGAAGGTTTGAAACTGGTGCCTATTGGCTATTTGGGTCAACTGATCATTTTCTGCCAACAACTTAGTCTGTTGGTACGTGTCATCCAACTCTTGGTACATATCATAAAAGCGTTGGGATAAGCGCCCCAACTCATCATTTGTTCCTAGGCGCTCAATGTTTTTTCTCTGTTTTTTCTCAACCTCTTGAAGCTGCCTATCTAAACGGGTGATCGGGTTTATCACCCAGCGAGATAGCAGGATCAGCAGTAAGGTAACACTGACAAATGCAGATAGGGCAAAGGATAGGCTCAGTTCATTCCAGATAGATTTGAGTTTGTTGTCTAATAAGAATGGTGCAGGATCGAGCGTGGCGTAGAGGCCAGGTGCTAGCTTTATAGATTGTGTTAACTCACGCCCCTGTGTCACTAACGTAGGGGTAAAAAACAAACTAGTTTGATAGTCGAACTCTATCTGTTTTCGTAGTGAATTAAACTTATCAAGAGAGACAGATACAACCACAAAAAACACATTGTTGGGTGGATCGTTTATTGGTGTCGAAACTGTTTTTTTATCAATAACATCATAATGAACTAATACCCCTTCACCTTGGGAATTCTGTATGTAGTCCGTACTCGAAGTTGCTAACGTTTTTTGATATTGATGCTCAATGAACTCTAATATCTTGGGATCCATTTTTGCGAAAGGATCATTGGTATTGTCAGCGTAATATTTAAGAGCTCGATCGCTATCAAGCAACGCGACCCTTGTAAAACTGTCGTTACCATCTTGCAGTAACTTAATCGTTTCGTTTAGGTTATCAGTCAGTTCACGTTGGTGGTCGACATTTTCATCAACCATAAAATAACGCTTAACCAGGTCACTATTGGTGAGGGTGTAGGAGTAATTGTTGAGGAAAGAACGAGACTGTTGAAAATAGCCTGCTAATTTTTCCATGCTTAATTGCAGTGCATTGTCTTCACGTTTGATAAAGCTGTTTTTTTGCGTGGAATAGATGATATAGCTAGAAGCCGCTGTACTGAACAGTATTACGGGGGCAATCACAAGTAATATTTTAGTACTTAGCTTCATGGTTATTCACAACATGGTTTATAAATTTTAGCGCGCAAGTTTATGTTATTTCGAGAGTTCTTGCCATCGATTATATTGTGTTTGAAGAGTTTTGTTTGGGTTTTAAGTTTTTGTATTTAATGATTAAATTATCAGTAATGAGTGTTTAAGTACGGTGGGGGTGATTGAAGTGGATAGGAGTGAGAATCAGTAACACAACCAATTCCTTTTTAAGTATACAGACTTTGCGTATTCCTTAGTTCGAGTTTTATTCCATTAGTTACTTTCTTTTAGCATTTGGCCTGCAGTAGGCCAAATGCTTGTATTAGTGAAAAGCTTATAGCAGTTAAAATGGGGGAACAGATAATAAAAAGTTAAGACAACTTAACTTGAGTAGCCTTAATGTTCTCACTTGGGTAACAACCTAACACTTTTAGGTGACGAGTTATGGCTGTTAGTTCCGTTATCGCTTGCTGCATATTATCTGAATCTAAGTGTGCTTCTAAATCCACATAGAACATCTCTTCCCAAGGGTTACCCATGATAGGACGAGATTCCAGCTTGGTCATGTTAATACCTAAGCGTTGCAGAATCAGCAGTGTTTCAACCAAAGAACCGGCTTCTTGAGAAGTCGACATGATGAGTGTCGTCTTAGCTGGGATCTGAGTCGATACTTCAACAGGCTTACGAGCGACCACGATGAAACGAGTGTGGTTCTCAGTTTGATTTGCAATGTTGCCTTGGATTGGTTGAAGTCCATAAAGCTTGCCGCTCGATGCATTACCAATCGCTGCCACATCATCACCGTCTAGATCTTTTACCTTTTTCATAGCATCAGCTGTGCTTGCACAAGATTCAAGGCTGACATCTTTAAGGCGGCTTAAAAACTCACTGCATTGTTGATGAGGTTGTGGGTGCGAATAGAGCGTTTTAATGTCTTCTAAACGAATATCATTTTTCGCGACAAGGCAGTGTTCAATCGGTTGAGAAAGTTCACCAACGATGTAAAGCGTTGTGTGTTGTAGCAGATCGTAGACTTCGTTAATTGACCCTGAACTGGTATTTTCAATCGGCAGTACACCGTAGTCGGCATGGCCCGATTCTACAGTCGATGCGACTTCTTTGAAGTGATTACAGTTCAGCTCAATCAATTCCATATTCTTGCGGCTGAAGTATTCACGGCTCGCAAGGTGAGAATACGATCCCTTAGAACCTAAGAATGCAACGCGAGCTAGTGGTTTACGGCTTTGTGGATTCGCAAGGTTTTGCAGGTATGACTGTTGCAGCAGAACCGAATCT
>NZ_JBFRSN010000339.1:0-2548 GCF_041473595.1 Vibrio sp. 10N.222.46.A1 | reverse complement strand
TACCGAGAGACAGTGTGATCAATCATACGGTCGGCAGTTCAGAAGCATTTGTGCGCTTGGCACTATCGGGTGTTGCCTATTGCTTGATTCCTCGATTGCAGATTATCGAGGAACTAGAGTCTGGTGCTCTGATTGATATTACCCCTGGCTTTCTGCTGTCTTATCGCATCTATTGGCACCATTGGCAGCTTGAGAGTGGGGTGCTAAAAGAGGTATCCCAGGCGATATTAAGTTTTGCTCACAATCATTTACCTCAGTAAGTTGTTGGTTTTTTCAGCGTCAAAGTTCTGTTAGATGTGCACAATCAGGATTGGCTAAACGATAAATTACTCTATGATGGAAGGACATTTGTTTAGCATAGGTCTACCTAATGAAGTTTGTACCAAAGATGTTAGCAACGTCTCTTACTCTTACTGCTGCGTTGAGTGCTGTGAGCTTTCCATCACTGGCTGACTCTCCATCCTTTCCGCATATTTCAACAACAGGTTATGGTGAAGTCATCGCGACACCAGATATGGCGACATTCTCAGTGAGAGTGGTAGAGTCAACGATGACGGCTGAACAGGCTAAAAGTACTGTTGATAAAGTGGTAACGGGCTTTCTAAATAAGCTGCACCAAGCCGGCGTAGATGAGGCGAGCGTACACAGCTCTAATCTGTACCTATCTCCTCAGTACCATTATCCAAAAGATGGCAAACCAGAATTGGTTGGCTACCGCGCTTCACGCAATGTGAGCGTTCAAGTGAATGAGCTCGCTAATCTCAATGAGTACATGGATATTGCAATAGGACAGGGTATTAACCAAATCGATAATATCCAGCTGCAAGTGCGTGACCAAGCTAAGTATCAAGAGCAAGCACGCTTAGAAGCGATCAAAGATGCGACATCAAAAGCTAAATCATTAGCGAGTGGTTTTGAGCGTGAGCTAGGTGATGTTTGGCGTGTTGATTACAATGCACAATCTTCTCAGCCTGTGCTAATGCGTTCAATGGCGATGGATGCGAGAACAGAGTCGAACTCTTATGAAGACTCAACGATCACAATTCGTGATCGTGTCAATGTGATCTATCAGATCGAAGAATAAGATAGCGCTATAGAGGCTTTTGGATCATGGTGATCTAATTACCTACGATAGGCCAAATACTAAAAAGGCTCTCATTGCGAGAGCCTTTCTGTTTTTACTTATGGTCTAACTCGATGATTAGTGAAGAAGACGAGCACGGATTGTGCCTTCGATCTCTTTCAGTTTAAGCAGTGCTTCTTCTGAACGATCCGCTTCTACATCGATAACTACATAACCCATATCAGCCGCAGTCTGTAGGTACTGACCCGCGATGTTGATGCCTTCTTCAGCGAAGATGGTGTTGATCTGAGTTAGGATACCTGGGCGGTTTTCGTGAATGTGTAGCAAGCGAGATGTGCCCGTATGCAATGGCAGTGAAACCTCAGGGAAGTTAACACTTGATAGCGTAGAGCCGTTATCAGAGTATTTCGCTAGTTTACCAGCAACTTCAACTCCGATGTTCTCTTGTGCTTCTTGAGTTGAACCACCCACATGAGGCGTTAGAATCACGTTATCGAACTGCATTAATGGAGACTCAAACGGGTCTGCATTGGTTTTTGGTTCTGTTGGGAAAACATCAATAGCCGCACCAGAAAGGTGACCAGAATCCAGAGCGCCACACAGAGCAGGGATGTCAACTACCGTGCCACGAGCTGCATTGATAAAGATAGAGCCAGGCTTCATGCGCTCGAACTCTTCTTTACCCATCATGTCTTTAGTTTCATTGGTTTCAGGTACGTGTAAAGAGATCACGTCACACTTATTCAGCAACTCGGTCATAGTATGAACTTGAGTGGCATTACCTAGAGACAGCTTGTTTTCGATATCGTAAAAGTAAACACGCATACCAAGGTTTTCAGCAATAATACCCAGCTGAGTACCGATGTGACCGTAGCCAATAATACCTAAACGCTTACCACGAGCTTCGTAAGAGTTGTCTGCACTCTTTTTCCAGATACCACGGTGAGCAAGAGCATTTTTCTCTGGGATACCGCGAAGCAGTAATAGAACCTGACCTAGAACGAGTTCAGCAACACTTCGAGTGTTTGAGAACGGTGCATTGAAAACAGGGATACCGCGCTTTGCTGCTGCTTGAAGGTTGACTTGGTTAGTACCAATACAGAAACAACCGACTGCAACCAGCTTTTCAGCCGCATCAATAACTTCTTGGGAGATGTTGGTGCGAGAACGGATACCAATGAAATGAGCATCTTTAACTGCTTCAAGAAGTTCATCTTCAGGTAGTGAGCCTTTGTGGTACTCAATATTTGTGTAACCAGCGGCTTGCAGTACTTCTACAGAAGAAGGGTGAAGACCTTCTAGAAGTAGAATTTTTATTTTTTCTTTTTCCAGTGAAACTTTGGCCATTGTTCTCGTCCTTAAAATGGAAAGGTTGGGCAAATGCGGCGCACGTGCTACAAAATGGCTGAAAGGGGAACAAATTCACCACTCTGTTAGGAGACAAACGTTTTCCCTGTGCGTCTT